>QKFE01000253.1 GCA_003252225.1 Kiritimatiellales bacterium
ATTCTGCATTCTTTTACAAAGGAACTGATCACATGGGACTGAGTGTAGGAATTGTCGGGCTCCCGAATGTGGGGAAATCAACGATTTTCAATGCGCTGACGCGCGAGCAGAATGCGGAGAGCGCAAACTATCCGTTCTGCACGATTGAGCCGAATAAGGCGGTAGTTCCGGTTCCCGATCCCCGGCTCGATAAACTGGCCGAAATTGCCGGTTCGCAGAAAATTATCCATGCGACGGTCGATTTTGTCGATATTGCCGGGCTGGTGAAAGGCGCCAGTCAGGGCGAGGGGCTGGGAAATAAGTTCCTTTCGAATATCCGCGAAACCGATGCCATTTTACAGGTGGTCCGTTGTTTCGACGATCAAAACGTGGTGCATGTCGATGGCTCCATCAACCCGATCCGCGATATTGAAGTGATCGAAGCCGAGCTGATTATCGCCGATTTCCAGATGATGGAAAACCGGCTGAGCCGGGTGGTGAAGGCAGCCCGCGGCGATAAGTCCGTTGCTGCGTCACTGCCTGTGTTTGAAAAACTGCTCGCCCATCTCGGTGAAGGGAAAATGGCCCACAGTTTCGCCGAAAAGGACAGCGATGCCGGACGGACTGTTTTCAAAGAAATGCAGCTGCTGACCGATAAAAAGGTGATCTACTGCTGCAACGTTGATGAAAGCGGTCTGGCGGAAGACAATGCGTACGTCAACTCCGTCAAAGCGTATGCCGCGGAACGCGGGGCGGACGTGGTTAAAATCTGCGCCAAAATGGAGGAGGATCTCAACGGAATGTCGGACGCGGAACGGAATGAGTTCCTATCCGAATACGGCGTGAAAGAGAGCGGCCTCGACCAGATTATTCACACCGGCTACCACACGCTGGGGCTTATCAGCTACCTGACGCAGGGGCCGAAAGAGGCGCGTGCGTGGACGATTCGCCGCGGCGATACCGCCCCAAAAGCTGCCGGTGTTATTCACAGCGATTTTGAGCGCGGCTTTATCCGGGCGCAGGTTATTGCCTACGAGGATTTCATTGCAAAGGGCGGCGAATCCGCCTGCCGAAATGCCGGCCTTTTGCGCACAGAGGGCAAGGAATATATCGTTAAAGACGGCGACGTCATCGAATTCCTGTTTAACGTGTAAGCCTAAATTCGTGAATGGAACCACGAATCGACACGAATAATCACGAATGAAGAACGTTTTACAAAAAACGAGGAACTCATCGGCAGAGTGACTGCCGAAACCAAAGGCTGTGACTGAGAAAACCCTCTATTATTGGTGATTCGTGTCAATTCGTGCCGATTCGTGGTGAGTCATTTCCGTTTTCGGGGTAAAAAAAACAGCGCCCGGCAAGGGGGTGCCGGACGCTGAAAAAAGCCCTTTCGGTACCTCTTTTTTCAGGGAGTTATGTTGGTGTTGTACGGGGTTAGACACGCGCCGGAACAATCGTTCAAAAAAAACGGAAATAAAAACGGCGACCGGAAAAGAGGAGTCAAAACCGGCCGCCGCAAAACAGGAACCTGAAAGTCCCTATTTTTAAACTATATTGAACCCGCCCTGTTAAGAAATGGGTTCGAAAGGGTTAAAATTCTGTTCGGCGGTTCTGTTCCGCCGAAAAACAAAGCCCGGGAAGATGCCAGTTTCTCCGGGGGTTCCAAGTTTTTTCCTGAAAAACTTTCCGCTTGGCGCTGTTGATTGGTTTTCCCCCGGCCCCCTTTCCACCTTATATCCGGGTTCAGCGTGTTTCTGTTTAGCTGAGACTGAGCTGTTCGAGTGCGCGCGATTTAAACATGACCCAGATGTTTTTTCCTTTGTAGAGGTTGAGGTCTTCGACGGTTCCGGGGGTGATTTCAACGAAGAGCGATCCGGCGTGGGTTGCAACGGAGCAGAGGCAGCGTTCGGCGTTGTTGACGATATCGCCGACGATTCCCGGAAGCTGGTTGCGCATCGATATTTTATCGTTCGGTTCGAGCGCCAGCGCAATCTGGTTGGCGGCGATTCCGAGGGTGATCATTTGCCCGATCCGGAATTTCTGTGAAAGTTCCATTACCAGCAGATGGCCGGATGCGGGGAGTTCAAGCAGGGTGGTTCCGCGTTCCGGGCGGTGTTCCCGGATATTTGCGGTGATCATATTGGTGAGATCGGCGCCGCTGAGTTCTTTCATGGTCTCCGGATTGCGCGAAAGGCGTTCGAGGGTGCCGTAGCCGGTGACGGCGCCTTCGCGCATCAGCAGAAGCTGGTCGGTCAGTTGGAGGATTTCGCCGAGGTCGTGGCTGATTAAAACCGTCGGGATTTTCAGTGTTTGGTGTACTTTGGCGAGAAAGGGGAGGATCTGCATTTTCAGCGATACGTCGAGTCCGGTTACCGGTTCATCCATCAGCAGCAGTTTCGGGTGGGAAAGCAGGGTGCGGCCGATGGCGATACGCTGTTTTTCGCCGCCGGAAAGGTCGGCAACGCGCCGCCCGGTTAAGTGGGAGACGTTCAGCAGATCGACGATGTCGTCAAAGCTGTAGGGGCGGTTTGCCGCGCGCGCTTTGATACATTCGCCCGCTCGCAGGTTTTCTTCAACCGACCAGTGCGGGAATAGGCGCGCATCCTGGAAAACCAAACCGATGTTGCGTTTGTGCGGCGGGACGAATACCCGGGAATCGGCATTGAACAGTGTTTTCCCGTCCAGAATAATATGCCCGCCATCGGGTTTCACTAACCCCGCAATTGCGCGGAACAGAGTGCTTTTTCCGCAGCCCGACGGCCCGAAAATACCCAACGCCGATTCAAAGCATTTAAACTGCGTATTCAGCAGGAACTTGCCCTGCTTTAAAAAAATGTCTACATCAAGTTTCATTTTTATTTGTGACGAGTGACGTTTGAGGCGTGACTCATCTTCACGTTTCACGTTTTGTGCCCAGTTTTAATTTCGCTTTCCGCGTTAAAAGTTCTGAAATCAGCAAGCTGGCAAAACAGAGTACCAGCGATGCAATGACAAGCCTCATCGCGGCGGTTTCTTCGCCCGGAACCTGTAGGGCGGAGTAGATGGCCAGCGGCAGGGTCTGTGTTGTGCCTTCCACATTTCCGGCAAAGGTGATCGTTGCGCCGAATTCGCCGAGGCTGCGCGAAAAGGCCAGCAGAATACCGCCGAGAATACCCGGCCACGCCAGCGGCAGTGTGATGGTTAAAAACGTTCTGACCGGGGAATAGCCCAGCGTCAAAGCGGCCTCTTCCAGCCGCTGATCCACCATCGAAACCGCCTGCCGTACGGAACGCACCGCCAGCGGAAGCGCAACAATCGCCGAAGCCAGTACCGCGCCCTGCCAGGTGAAAACCAGTCGGATATCAAATTCCGCCAGCCATTTCCCGATGCAGCCGTTGCGCCCGAAAACAACCAGAAGCAGATAGCCGGTCACCACCGGCGGAACGACCAGCGGCGCGTGAATCAGACTTTCCGCAATCAGTTTTCCCCGGAATTCGCGCCGCGCAAAAAGCCAGCCGAGCAATACCGCCGGAACCGTGGTAACCAGCGCAACCCCGGATGCGACTTTCAGCGAAAGCCAGATCGCGTGCCATTCGGTTGGGGATAAATTCAGCATTTGGTGTTCAGTTCTTCACCACGAAGATATGCACGTTCTGGACTTCGTGAGCTTCCTGCCTTCGTGGTTAAATTTCATGGCGTGAAAAATCCATGTTTTTTGAAGATGTTTTTGGCTGTTTCGGATTGAAGGAATTGGTGGAAGGCCTTGGCGGAATTTGAACTGTTTTTCAGCAGGGCCGCCGGATAAATGATCGGAGGGTGGGTGTCTTCCGGGAACGTGCCGAGTAGGTTTACTTTATCCGAGCTTTGGGCGTCGGTGGAATAAACGATCCCGGCGTCCACTTCGCCGCGTGCAACATAAAGCAGCACGGTTCGGACATCCTTGCCTTTGATCAGCTTGCCTTGAACCGCTTCGTATTGCCCGGTGTTTTTCAGCATCGCTTCGGCATACTCCCCG
>QKFE01000346.1 GCA_003252225.1 Kiritimatiellales bacterium
GACATCAGCTGCGTTCCGACCCGCTCGCATTCAATACCCATTCCATTCAGCATTGTATGCGCCATGGCCGTCGCAACCCGCTGAAGAGGACCGGACAATGCATCCAGAAAGTTCAGCGGAACGCAGAAAATCAGATAGGCGCACGGAAAGATCAGCAGCTTGGCCACCTGCCAGCCGAAAAAATACAGCGGGATTCCCCAAATCAGCATAATCAGCGAAATCAGGGAAATACGGGTCTGCTGCATTTTCGCGCCCAGCCAGTGAAGCATCAGCGCCATTACGATGACGGCCAGCCCCCATTGACACACCTGCTTTTTCACGGCAAAGAACTCATCCTTTTTGTACCAGATCACCCCAAGGCTGACGAACGGGATCAGATAGCCGTGGGAGTAGTCCGCGCCGAAGGACTGTTTATCGCCCCAACGGGAAATCATCCATTTGAATGCGGAGCTGCTGCCGAGATTTTCGACGGTGTTTCCGAGCAGGTGGTAAAGAATAAAAAGGAAACCGATAATTACGGATACATACCCGATGTTCATCAGTTCATTTTTCGACAAAGCGCCCAACCGCCAGCGGTCGCTCCAAATCAGTGTAGTGTTATTATTTTGAATCTTGTCCATAAAAACCATCCAGCCGGGTTGATCACGAATTGCGAAATGAATACTCCATTTCCCCGGGAAAAACAAGGCCGCGCATAAAGAGATCATCCTCCGCAAACAGGCAAAATGAAGGCGTATTTTGTGTAAATCACAGCAAAAGAATCGGTTCAGTCAGGGGCACCGGAAAATGAAAAAAATTATGAATATTTTATCTTGAAAACAAAACCCCGATCCCTACTATAGCGGCTCCTTTCGAGGAAATGCGAGCGTAGCTCAGTGGTAGAGCTTCACCTTGCCAAGGTGAATGTCGAGAGTTCGAATCTCTTCGCTCGCTCCAATTTAAAAGCCCGGTTTGAGTAATCAAACCGGGCTTTTTCGTGCAGAATACAGCTGTTTTATGCGGGCCGAACGAAGCGGTATTCCTTCCGGTAGGCGGAAGGCGTTTTTCCGGTTTCGCGCCGGAATGCGGCATTAAACCGTTCGCGGCTACAATAGCCGCAGGTTTCCGCCAGAGCCTCAACCAGCATATCGGTTTCACGGAGCAGCTTGCAGGCCCGCTGAACCCGGGAACGGCGGATTTCTTCGTGTAAAGTCCGTCCGACCTCCGTGCGGAATTTTTTCTCCAGAACCCGGCGGTTACAGAACAGCGCAGAGGTGATTTCCGTGACGGTGATCGGTTCGGATGCGTGGCCGTGAATAAACCGAAGGGCGCGCGAAACCAGCTCGTCGTTAATATGCATAATATCGGTCGAAAGCCGCTCAACAATCCGTTCCGGCGCAACCATCACCGGCTTATCCGGAGCTTCCCCACCGCGCATCAGCTTGTCGAGCAGGGATGCGGCCTGATATCCGACCCGATCCCCTGCCAGTTCAACACTGGTCATGGTCGGCGTCAGCATATCGCAAATGAACGGGCTGTTATCCACCCCGACCACAGCAACATCTTCGGGAACACGCAGCCCGTTATCTTCGCACCCTTCAATCACCATCCGTCCGAGAAAATCTTCGGCGGCAAACACCCCGATAGTTTCGCTTTTCCGAACATTCAGCACGGACGCAATATTCTCAATATCGTTTTGCGATTGGAGAACAACACAGTCGTAGCCATGCTCCGCGAGCGTATCAATAAAACCCTGCAGTTTCAGATTCCCGCTTGCGCCTTGAATGGAAAAGGCCGTTCCGGCAAAACGGCGAAGCCCCTTCTCCAAAAGGAATTCCGCCGCGAGTCGGCCGATAGCCATATTATCCATCAACACGGAGGCGACCGGCAGATCGAGATAGTCGGATTTAATATTTACCGCCGGAATATTGCGCCGTTTCAGGTCGGCAATCAGTTCAGGGGAAAGGCGGCCGATCACGCCGGCGCCTTTCCACTGTTTAAGATCCTGCAGGCTGATCTGGGGAATACCGCGCGAGGTGTAAAAACGCCAGCCGTTCATATTGCTGAACCGCGCGACTCCGCCGACGATGCTGCGGTAATAATTGCTGTTATAATCAATACACAACGCAATCTGTTTCGCATCCGTCCCCATAATCTTCCTCCTGTCGGCCGATCCGGCTATATCATTTTCACGAGCATTTGATCAGGCTCTTCATAGCGGTGGCATTGCCGTCCAGCGCCTGAAAGGCCTTGGTAATATCTTCGAGTTCCTGCACATCGGTAATCAGTGTTTCACAATCGATAGCGCCGGAAACAATCAATTCAATTGCTTTTTCGTAGTCAACGGCTTCATAAACCCGGGCTCCCAGCAGTTCCAGCTCGCGCCAGAAAAATTTAAACAGATCCACTTCCGGCTTACGACCAGCGATAATACCCACCATAACAATACGGCCGCGGACAGCCGCCGCTTCCGTCATGGTATTAACCCCCGGCTGGGTGGCGGAAACTTCAAAAACAACCTCCGCGCCTTTGTTGCCGGTCATTTTCCAGACTTCTTCAGCAACGTTTACTTTCAGTGCATTGAGTGTTTTAAACCCAAGCTTTTCAGCAATGCCCAGACGATATTCACTGACTTCGGAAACAATTACGTTACCGCCGGCCTGTTTCGCAACCATAGCCACCAACAGCCCGATCGGGCCGCCGCCGATAACGAGCACATCTTCACCCGGCTGAATTTTTGCGCGGGCCACGTCATGACAGGCCACAGCCGTCGGCTCGATCAATGCCGCATAATCCAGACGCATGTCCGCCGGAACTTTATGCAGTGTATTTGCCGGAAGGGTCCAACACTGCTGGAATGCACCTTCGGTATCCAGTCCGAGGAATTTCATATTCTGACAAATGTGAAGTCCTTTTTTACATGCCGGACATTCGCCGCAAACACTCAACGGGCGAATAACAACCTGATCGCCCACCTCAAATCCTTCAACACCTTCGCCGAGGGCATCAATTACGCCTGAACACTCATGCCCGATAACGCGATTCGTAGTAATACGGGCATCCATGGTTCCGTGATATGCGTGCAAATCTGTTCCGCAGATCCCGCAGTATGCGATCTTGACGCGGGCTTCCCCCGCCTTAGGCTCTTTCGGCTGATCCTCCCGGATCGTGAACGTCTTATCACCTGTATAATATGCTGCTTTCATCGTTCTTCCTTCTGTCTCTCTTAATCCGAATCTTACTCTTAATCCTAATCGGCACCTGCCGCGTTTATTCTGCTTCGTAGGGCTCCAGTTTATCCCAATCAAACTCCACACCGACACCCGGAGTGTCCGGCGCAACCGCACGGTGGTTTTCAACAACCAGCGGACGTTTCGTGTACTGATCAATCGGGAAGCTGTGTACTTCGAGCCATCCGGAATTGGACTGCGCCGAAACAAGGCTCACATGCAGCTCCTGCATACCGTGTGAACAGACCGGGATATCGTATTTCCGGGAGAGTTCGGCCGCAGCCAGCCAACCGGAAATTCCGCCGCAGTTCGACGCATCCGGCTGAATGAACGAGAGTTTCGCCTGTTCAAACGCATACCCGAATTCATGGATCGTATGTAGATTTTCGCCCATCGCCAGCGGCATGCCGGTTGCATCGGCAATTTTTGCATAGCCCAAATAATTATCCGGAATCGTCGGCTCCTCAAACCACAGGATATCGTACGGCTCAAAACGCTTCGCCGCCTCGATCGCTTTTTCGACGCTCATCGAATAATTGGCGTCAACCATAAACGTTACATCCGGGCCGATCAGTTCGCGAACCGCCGCGATCCGCTCGATATCCTCATCCAGATTTTCGCGGCCGATTTTAATTTTCACCGCATTAAAACCCGACGCCAGATAGCCGCGGATATTGTTCAGCAGCTTTTCGAGCGGAAACATTAAATCAATGCCGCCGCAATACGCTTTGCACGTATTCCCCGCCCC
>QKFE01000343.1 GCA_003252225.1 Kiritimatiellales bacterium
CAGACCAGATCCGAAAGCTTTTCATCGTCTTCCACGAACAGAATCGGTTGGGAGGATTTTTCTTCCATGAGTGAATTGAGCCTTTTTGCGGAAAATAAACCAACCCTCTTAAGATTACCAAATGATAATCTTATCGACGTTGGCTCATTCGCCGTTGACCGGCAGGTTCAGTGAATGCAAAAAATCAAACCAACACTCCTGAACCTGCGCATCGCCCTGATTCCGCTTTTTGTGAGTGTCTATCTCCTGCCTCTCGGGCTCCGCCAGCTGGGGGTTCCCGACGAAATGCGCTACGGTGAAATCGCCCGGGAAATGGTTGCATCCGGCGACTACATCTCGCCCCGGCTCAACGGCCTTCGCTATTTTGAAAAACCGGCCGGCGGCCATATCCTCAACGCCGCCGCCCTGAAACTCTTCGGCGAAACCAATTTTTCCGTCCGTCTGATGCCGGCCCTTTTTGCCGGACTGAGCGCATGGGCGCTGTATCTCCTCATGCGGCGCAAGTACACAATCGAGGTATCCGCTCTGGGCTCCCTGATCCTGCTTACCTGCGCCGAATTCATGGCCGTCGGAACCTACAGCGTACTCGACAGCATCGTCACCGGATTCATAACGCTGACACTCTGCTGTTTCTACCCCGCGCTGGAAACCCGCGGATGGAAACAGGCCGGATGGCTGGCCCTCACGGGAGGATTTGCCGGCGGGGCATTTTTAGTCAAAGGCTTCATCGCCTTTGCGGTACCGGTGGTGGTCATTGTCCCCTACCTGCTGATCCAGAAACGCTGGAAAGATCTGCTCATTCTGCCATGGATTCCCCTTATTGCAGCCGTTGCCGTATCCCTGCCGTGGAGTCTGGCCATCGCCGCAAAAGAACCCGACTTCTGGCACTACTTTTTCTGGGAGGAGCATATCAACCGGTTCTTCTCCCGCACAAATGCCCAGCATGAAAATCCGTTCTGGTATTTTATTCCCGTATTCATCGCCGGAACCATCCCCTGGATATTTACCGCTCCGCTTCCGTTGCGCGACCTGCTTAAGCGGTACCGGCACGAACCCCTCATCCGTTTCGCACTGTGCTGGCTGATTGCACCGTTCCTTTTCTTCTCCGCATCGTCCGGAAAACTGGGCACTTACATTCTCCCCTGTTTCCCGCCCTTTGCCCTGCTGCTTGCGGCAGCACTTTCTGCTCGGATTGAATCAACCGGCGAAATCCGATCCATTAAAGCCGGAATCTACCTATTCGGAACGATTGTCGCGACCGCTCTGCTGGCTCTCCCGGTCATTGCAGCCCTGAACGCATTTGGACTGCTTCCGGAGCTGGATCACCATGTTGCCCTGAAACTTACCGGTCTTCTCATCGGGCTCTCCCTTTCGCTCACCGGCCTGATTTCTGCCCTGCGTTCCCCCGATCCCTATCACAAGGCCGGATTGCTGGGCGCTTCCTCTGCCATTCTTTTTATTGCCGCTATTTCCTGCGCCCCGACCGAAATATCACCGGCTCTCGGCATTCAGGGGTTTCTTGAATCCGAACAGGGTCACATAAACTCCAATACTATTCTGGCTGGAGACCCCAAAACCACCCATGCCATGTGCTACGTCTACAAACGGGATGATATCTATCTGTTTTCGGGCGTGGGTGAATTCGACTATGGCCTCTCTTATCCTGACTCGCAGCACCGCTATCTCGATGACCGCGCGCTGGAAAGCCTGATTCTGCATCGGGGCGATAAACGCGTCGTCGTCTGCATCAAAGCAAAACCCGGAAGCGCAGTTAAAGCACAGCTCCCGAAACCGACATATCAACGGCAATGGCTTAAAATCTGGTTTGCCGTCTACGAGCCCCAATCAAAGGATCAAACAAAACCCACTCCCGAAACGAGGTGAACATGAGAGAACACTTCCTGCCATTTTCAACACCTTTAATTTCAGAAGATGAAATCGCCGCCGTGGCCGAAGTCCTCCGTTCCGGATGGATAACCACCGGCCCCAACGGCGCAAAATTTGAAGCGGCCTTTACCGCCTACACCGGCGCCGCCGGTTCTGTCGCCGTCTGTTCTGCCACCGGCGGCATGCACTGCGTGTTGCAGGCGCTTGATATCGGCCCCGGCGACGAAGTCATCACGCCCTCGATGACCTGGGTTTCCACCGTCAACCTGATCTGTTTACTGGGAGCCGCTCCCGTCTTCGCCGACATCGACCGCGACACGCTGATGGTCTCGCGTAAAACAATAGAGCCGCTGATCACCGCAAAGACAAAGGCCATCATTCCCGTCCACTATGCCGGTGCTGCCGCCGATATGGATCCGATCCGGGCATTGGCCGCCGAACGCGGAATCGCACTGATTGAAGATGCCGCCCACGCCGCTGGAACCGAATACAAAGGCGAACGAATCGGAAAAAAAGGAACCGTCGTTTTCTCATTCCACCCGATCAAAAACATGACCACCGGCGAGGGTGGAATGGTCTGTTCCGACGATTCCGAACTGCTCGCCAAAATAAAGTCGCTGAAATTCCACGGTCTTGGCGTTGATGCCTTCGACCGGCAGACCCACGGCCGTGCACCGCAGGCGCAGGTACTCCAGCCCGGTTTCAAATACAACCTCACCGATATTGCCGCTGTGCTCGGCCTCGGCCAGCTCGCCCGGCTCAACGGGTTCAACGCCCGCCGCACAGAACTCGCGGAACTTTACCGGGAAAAACTGGCCGCGATTCCCGAAGCCGCTCCACTCGGAATCCCGGCCTATGAGCAGCTGCACGCATGGCATCTTTTTATCGTCCGCCTCGACACCGAAAAGGTCGGCATAAACCGCGACGAATTTATGGCCGCACTCAAAGAGCAGAACATTGGGACCGGTCTCCATTTCCGCGCCGTCCACCTTCAGAAATACTACACCGAACATCTCGGCATGAAACGCGGCATGCTGCCGGATACCGAATGGAACTCCGACCGCATTCTCTCCCTTCCGCTCTGTCCATCGATGCTGGACTCCGATGTGGATGATGTCATCACCGCCATCAAAACCGTTCTGAAAAAAGGGTAACCTATGCAAACCTCTGTCGTCATCCCGGTCTATAACGAACAGGAAAACCTGCCTGAACTCATCCGCCGCGCCCTCGCCGCCTGCGAACAGTTGAATACCCCCTACGAAGTCATCCTCGTTGATGACGGCAGCCGCGATGACTCCGCAAAACTGATTTTCGCCGCCGCGGAAACCCATCGAGGAAAAATCGTCGGCGTACTGCTCAACCGCAACTATGGCCAGCACGCCGCTGTTATGGCCGGCTTCGCACACGTGCGCGGCGAATTCGTGGTCACCCTTGATGCCGACCTGCAGAACCCGCCGGAGGAGATTCCCAGTGTAGTGGCCAGACTGCGCGAAGGCTACGATGTGGTCGGAAGCATCCGCCAAAACCGCCAGGATTCTTTCCTGCGCACCCTCCCCTCAAAAATGGTTAACAAGATCGTACAGAAGTCAACCGGTGTACTGATGCACGACTATGGCTGCATGCTGCGCGGATACACACGAGAAATCGTCGAAACCATGTGCCAATGCCGCGAACGCAGCACGTTCATCCCGGTGCTCGCCAACACCTTTGCGCACAAAGTCACCGAAATTCCTGTCGGCCACAGTGAACGTGTTGACGGCAATTCAAAATACAGTCTCTGGAAACTGATCAACCTGCAGTTCGACCTGCTAACCAGTATTACCACGTTCCCGTTACGCGTTTTGAGTGTGATCGGCGGAATCATTTCCGCATTTGGTATTACATTGGGTGTCATCATCCTGATCCTCCGCCTGATCCACGGTTCAGACTGGGCCGCAGAAGGGGTCTTCACTCTCTTTGCCATTCTGTTTGTTTTTATCGGGGCACAGTTCATCGGTCTCGGTTTACTTGGAGAATATATC
>QKFE01000363.1 GCA_003252225.1 Kiritimatiellales bacterium
GAACACCGGGGCACGGCCATCGGCCGACGGATAATAGGATGCGCCAACGGACGGATTGGCGCTGGAGCTCGCCGTATACGTGGTTGTTTTATAGGCAAAATCCTGGGTGGCGGAAACAATGCCGGAATCGCCGCCAATTTCGCCCCATTGAATTACCGTTTCAACATACGGCGAAGGGCCGGTGTCTTCGACACGTAGCAACAGCACATCATACGGCTGCATCGCGTGCGCACTGGAAGAAATTTCCCCGGTGATCAGATCCCGGTAAGCCGCGGTGTTGCCGGATGCGAGCGAGAGCGAAACCGTGCGCGGATCTTTACTGAGGTTAATCAGCACAACCGCAGTTTCACCGTTTGTTTCAAGTTGAGACGAATATACCCCGTAAGCCGGAATGGAGCCTGCATCCGTGATTTCAACGTTAACAACGGTTGCAGGAATCAATGCGGACATCGCCGTATTTAAACTGTCGGCCAGTGTTTCGGCGTCGCTGCTGAAACTGACTGAAGCATACGGCGAAATTCCTCCGGTCTGCGCAAAGCCGAGTTCATCTTTCTGAAAGCTGGAAACCGCGCCGTTTACCATCACGATATTTCCGCCGAAAGCCTGCAATGCGGACAGAGCCGAATCGGAGATAAATTGTGTCGGCGGAACAAGGATGGTTTTTGATGAAGCAATGCCTTCGATTTTTGACGGCGTTGTAAAACCAACCCGAAGATTGAGCAGCTTCAACGCCTCATAAATTTTTTCCATTTCGCCGACATATTCGCCGTCCTGAATCGCCGATTCGGCGCAATAATAAATCAGAACATCGCGCTCCTTTTTCGCCAACGCCGTAATGGTTTCAGCGTGCGCATTCAGCTCCATCAGTGTCCGCCCATAGGCATCCAACGCCTTCGGCTGGGTTAAAACCTCGCCGATAAAACTCGAGTTCACCGTGTCAAAACTGCCGTCGTCATTCCGGCCCCAAACCCACGCCTGCATCATATTCATTCCGTGTGTGTATCCCATCCAGATGGCGGAGCGGACATAATCCGGATCCATCGAAAAGTGTTTCCACTTGCCGGTATCCAGCCCGTGCCATTCCGAATCAAAATAGGGCTTATCCGGATGGAGCGATTTATAGAAATCCATCAACATCGACTGCTCAATCCATTCCAGCGAATAGTTGTCCGCCCATTCCATATCGAACGAATTCAACAAGGTCAGTCCCGCCGGTGCCGTGTGGCAGTCGGCTCCGGTGACATCCATCAGATCGGCGAGGTATTCCATATCCATCCCGTCATCGCGCCACGCATTTGAAAGCTGCCCGCCGAGGACTTTAATGGTGACCGGTTTGGAGAGCGGGTCATATCCTTTCACCCCGTCTTTGAGGAACTGGAAAAAGTCGTTGATGCGATCCATATTGAAACGGCACCAGTCAAACCAAACCGGCCCGCCCTGCGCGGTTCCGGGTGCATCGGGATCAATCGGCATCGTCATCGCCGCTTCGGCCGCATCAAAATCGGCATACGCGGTTCCGTAAACTGAATTAAGATTTGCAACGGTTCCGTACTTCGCCTGCAGCCACAGGTTGTAGCGGTTCATCGTATTTTCGGATACCCCGTTATTTGCCAGCCAGCCGCCTTCGCGGGTTGCAAAATTCGGTTCATTTGCCAGCAGGTGCATCCGCGGCTGATAACCCTGAGCACTGCATACCTGCGGGAGATACTGGCTCCAGTGATTCGTGAACCAGCCGCGGATCAGCGGGCTGTCGGTGTCGTAACGCACAAAATTGCGCGCACCGTTCGTGATGGCCGGATTCGCGGAAATCATCCAACTGGCTGCACGATGACCGATAAAATACTGACCGAACGCAATGTTCCGCGCCGTCTGTTCCGTCACACTGTCGACATCGCCGGAAATGGCCCACGACTTTACGTTTCCGCCCGAATCCAGATCGGCGAGATCATAATAAATACCGCCCATTCGGCCGAACGCAACGTCCACGTCCTCCCCGTCCGGCATCCACGTGAAGTTGCTCGGGAAAACCGGCGCGCCGTTCCGCAGGCACGAACCGTTTCCGAAACTCATCGTTCCTGATGTGAAATCGACCGGCGGTTGAAGGACGATATTTGCGGACAGCTGATCCTGCAACTGCGCGATAGCATTGCTGGCCACCGAGAGACAGCCCGCCATTTCATCGAACGGCAGGTTTTCCGCGTAATTTTCCCAATCCGGAACCTTGTAATACCACCACTGATTCGTCAGCTGGGTATGCACCAACGTCTGGTGATCTCGGTCGTATTGCGCATAGGTCTGAAACCGGTCGAGCACCACCTTCGAAACATAGGCATAATTGGTATCAACCCCCTGCCCGCCCGCCAGCGCCATCAGCGTTTCGAGCTGTGTTTTAGCGGTCTGAACCTCGTTGGTCAGAGCAATCCACGCTGCCTCATCCGTATTGCCCGTCCACGCAAACGCCGTCGAATTAATCAATAAAAGAGCGGTAATCAGTTTTTTCATCCAAATCATTCATCGTCTCCATTCACCGCTAAACGGCGGTCTTTAAACAGACCAGCTCCAAGCCCGCTATGATGAAAAATAGAGCATAAAACATGACGCCGGAATATACAGGTTGGCGTAAAAAAAAAATACATTTCCCCACCAAAAAATAAAAAAAAACGCGCAGGTTTCCCTCCGCGTTTTTCGCTCAATTAAAGATTTTTCTTCCTACCAGAAGATCACGTAAAGCGCGATCGTTGCCGCACTGACGATCAGACCCCAGATCAGAGCCGGTTTCGAGGAGGTCAGATCCATCGTGGTGTTGGTTGCAAAAACCACTTTTTCTGCGCGCTTATGGATGAATCCGTAAATAAACAGCACCGCAAGCACACCGAGCAGTGAGTAGGACATCCAGTAAAGGAAGTGCATTTCCGGGAATGTTTTGCTCAGGAATCCATAAAAGATCGGGTTGGCGATCAGGCCGATCACTCCGGCCCATTCTCCGCCGGAACGGTTGATCAGCCCGTAAATGAAGACCGCGAGAATACCGGCGGAAACATAGCCCTGGAAAAGCTGGATATATTCAAACACACTGCTGTTGTTGGCCAGCATCGGGGAAACAATACAGCCGATCAGCACGAACACGCCGATAAAAATACGGCCCATTGTCACCAGCTGAAACTGGGAGGCCTGCGGTTTGATGTAGCGCTGATAAACATCCATCGTCAGTAGCGTGGAGGCAGCATTCAACACTGCGGCCAGCGATGAAACAATCGCGCCCATTAACGCGGCTATCACGAAACCGAGCAGGCCGACATTGCGCGGAATCAGGCGGGTAATAAGCAGGCCGAGCGCGGAGTCATATTTGTACTGATTAAGCTGAACGGAAGTCACGGTGCCTTCGCCAACGCGTGCAATAACCGATTCATTAAAAGCCCGGATTTCCGCCGCTTTTTCCGAATTGGCAGTTTCCCAACGCGGATCCATTTTAAATATCTGCGTTGCGGCGGCGGGATTCGCGGCGGCCTGTTCATATGCTTCGAGGTGGTTGCCGACATTCTTTTCCATGTCTGCACTGAACAGGTTGAACGCGATGATGCCCGGAATTACGATGACAAACGGAATCAGCAGTTTCAGGGCGCCCGCCAAAACAAGGCCTTTCTGCCCTTCCGCCAATGAAGCGGAACCAAGAATACGCTGGGTGATGTACTGATTGAGGCCCCAGTAGTAAAAGTTCGGAATCCAGATACCGAGCAGGAGGATGCCCCACGGCATGGTCGGGTTCGATCCCATGTGCATGGCCGACTCGTTCAACGCGTTAAATTTGGCCAATACCCCGGCGTCCTGCGCCAAAGTTGTGCTTGCACCGGTGGAAGTGACCAGTTCGGCGACTGGCGCGGCATCCAGCGCGCT
>QKFE01000050.1 GCA_003252225.1 Kiritimatiellales bacterium
CCCCGAAACCGGTTCGTCAAATTTGCAGGAGGCGTTTTCATAAAAATAGTTACGCGGGGTTTCCGGGATATCAACTTCGCCCAAAATGGGGCCGTCAATGCTGCCTTCCCGGATTTCAATGAGTCCGCCCTTTTTCTCGCTCGCCATCCGGCCCGTAAATCCGGTTGCGCCGCTTCCGAAATCGACATTCGGGAAATAGAGCCAGCCATCGTGTTCAATTCCGGAAACAACCGGTGTTTCATCATCGTCCAGTCCGACCTGCTTTTCTACATTGCGGTGAGCTCCGGCATACCACTCCGCTTCAATCCGCGGCCAGCCTGCGTGATAGCGACCGACGCCTTCGCCGAACCAGGTTCGCAGAAAGCCCGAATCCGTCTTCAGCTTCCCGTTAATCAGGCTGCAATAGCTGATAAACGAGCCGCTGCTTTCATACCCGGGTTTCAGAAAATTGCTCCAGACAAAATAGAACTGGCGCTCGCGCTCAAACAGGCCGGACTGCGCGTTTTTATCCAGATAACGCCCGTTGCCGACGCTGCCGACACATTCGTACGGCCCCTTCAGGCTGTCCGATACGGCATAATTATTCCCCCAAATCAGCAAATAGGTTTTACCCTGTTTGAAGATGGAACACTGCACCGGAGCATCCTTTGTTGCTTCCCATTCATCGCCGTAAACCTCGATCACGGACGGCTCCTCGTCCAGCGCGATCATATTGCTTTTGAGCTTCGCAATCCGGAATTCGCCGTCTTCCCCGCGGAAAAGCAGGTAATTGGTTTCGCTGCCGTCAGCCTCCATAAAAATACCGGGGTGCGTCGCGCCTTTAACGATTGGTTTGCCGACAACATCCTGAAACGGGCCGTACGGCTTTCCGCCGGTCATCACGCCGATGCCGCCTTCGCCGTCGGAAAAGTAAAAATAATAGCGGGTGTTTTTTGTCGCGGCATCGCAGCTGCCGCATTTCATGCTGTTGTTGGACATATAGTTCTGTTTCGGCAAAACCTCCCCGGCCGGTTTCCACTCGCCGAGATTATCGGAGACATAAATCCGCCAGCCGTCCCGAACCTGCGCGGCGGCATCCGAATAGGCATCGTGCGCCGCATAAAGATAGTGCTTCCCGTCGAACGTATGAATACGCGGGCCGGAAAGTCCGCCCTCTTTCAAAACCGGGTTTCCCCCGAATACAGCCGGAACCAGCAACAGGGCTGCCGTTCCCGTTAAAACCTGCTTAAGCATCCTCACTGCCTGCATAATCAATCCTTTCCTCAATCCGATATCTGCCCTGAAAACAGGTATTCAAAATTCCCGCAGGGGTTGGCAGAATACGCGGAAATTCCGGGCAGGCAACCCCTATTTCATCACTGCCCGACCAGCTCCGACCCCCGAAAATACGCATTAATCTTAACAGTACGCTATTACTTTAACGCGCCCGGCCTGCCGGTTTGGACAGTAAATTTACGCGGAAATCCTGCCATTTATTCCACGCTGCGGCGATTTTTCGTTTAAAGAACAAATATAACTTCAAAGCCTATTTGCATATTTCGTGCCGAAAGCATTCACCTGTGCCTGCTGATCCGGCGTCAACGGTTTGTCTTTCAGGAAATTGAAGGCGCGCCGCCCCACCAGAAATGACGGGCGTTCGAGCAGCGGCAGCGTATTGCGGATCACCGTTTCCGAACAGCGCTCCTGCGCCCCGAACAAATTCAGCATCAGATGCACTTCGTAATAATTTTCCAGCTCGGAAAGATACGCGCTCAGCCAGTCGGAAAAAGCCTCCGGCGGAACCAGTTCCACAGAAGTCAGTGCACCCAGAATTAAAACCCTTTTTTCTCCGGAAGCACCCGCAAACAACCGTTCAACCGCCGAAAAATAGGTTTCCGTCCCCTTTACTTCGGCCATAGCCCGGAAATAGTCCAGCGCCGCAGACGCCAACTCCATACTTCCGTTTTCCGCTGCTGTAACCACCGCCTCATCCGCCGGTTTTTCAAAGGTTTTTCGCTCCGCCAGCAGCTTCATTGAAAACAGCATCTGCGGCTCCGAGCCGTTCCGCAGCCACTCCGAAAGCTGCTCCGTTTTGATTTCCGAAGCGGAAATTTCGCGGATTATCCCCGGAATCTCGCCGTTCACCCAATGCCACAGCGTGTAGCAGGTATAAACCGCCCCCGGAACAATCGCCGATTGATCCGAAAGTAGCGTCGCCCCCGAAGAACCGTCAACCTCCGGATCATCCGGATTTCCCCCCGGCGCCACAACCGCCTTCGGATCGACATCCTTCAGCGCAGAGTCCGGATTCGACAGAATCGACCGCAGTTTTTCGTGATCCGCCGGCGTAAATTTTTTATGGCTCTTTTTTGTCAGATCGCCGCCCTTCGGGAATTCGTAGCGCGAAAACTGCCCGATCGCATCCCAAACCAGCCGTACCGTAATAATCTCGCACTGCCCGTCGCCGCAGATCACCGAATCCACATCGGCAAAATACCCCTCAATCGCGCCCTGCCCGCCCGTCATCTGCATCAAATCCAGCGGGATCGGCCCTTTCGACCCCGGGTGAAAAACCTCAACTGCGTGCGGAATTTTGCCTGTATTCCGCCCCTTTTCCGCCGACGAAACAGCAAACAAACATCCGCTGACCAGCAAAGCGAAGGAAACTGAAAAAAACCGCTTATTCATAAAATTCAACCTAATCGTCCACTACATTTGAAGCGACGTAATTTAAGGAAGAATAACAGCCGCCCGACCCGGCGGAATAGGCCGAATGTCTGATGCACATCGCTGGATGCGGAGCAGGCGTTCTCGCCGCTATTTACTGCGGTTCACCGCATTCACGTCCGCACTGCGGTCGCGATCCAGATCCGCTTTGCGGGCCTCTTCGGTATCCGGGATATACACATTCAGCCGGGTGCAGCGGTCCACTTTTGCAACCACATCATCCCCGGTGGTGAAACCGAGAATATGGCCGCCGAAACTCCGGGTATCATTCAGGAAATGACAATGGAATCCGGGCACATTCAGTGCACCGGCATATTTCGGATAGCGGAATCCGACCACGGTGCCCTGCACATTGTTATCCTCAAAAATGGACTGACTCTTTGCAATTTCCGCCAGCGGCGGATAGGGCTTTTCCTGCGCCGGGACACTGCGGCATTTTATGGCGGCAAACGTGCCGTCAATCCGGATTGCATACGGCGTGTTCGGATTTTTGAGCTTCGATTCAATCAGCTTCGAGGCTTCATCATAGGACAACCCTGCCGGGATTTTAATTTCCTGATCTGCCTTAAAGTTGCAGAGGGTTGCATACGGCGTCAGCAGCGAAGGATCCATCACATTCACCTTACCGTTGAAATCCACCTGATAAAGCACACTGTCGAGCATCACCATTTCGCCGTCCATTTTGTCAAATGTGCCCAGCCCGAAATCACCGTACTCCGCCAGTTTGTCATACGAAATCACCCCGTCATAAAGCGCCGCCAGTAATCCGTTATAAGATGAAACCTGCGTCACCGTATCCAGCACCGGCGCATCACAGCAAGAAGGATTCGGCCCCCGGCACCCCGACACGGCGAGCACCAATCCCGCCAAAACAATACCCGCCAAGCGGTCAGATTTCTTATTCATTGTTTTTCCCTTCATTTCATCCATATTCCGGTTTTCCGCGAAGCAGTGATTATGGTCACCAGCGCATCACTTTATCAATGCGGCAATACGGGGAATAAAGACAACTGAAATCTTGCCGATTTAAATCCGCTGTCCACAGATTCCTCGGATTTACACCGATTTTAGCGGGGGATTATTCGTATTCATCCAAGTCACCGGATCTCACTTTTCCGGGTGAAAAATCTGGGATAATCCGTGGAATCTGCGGATAGAGAAAATATTCCGGTAATGTCGC
>QKFE01000201.1 GCA_003252225.1 Kiritimatiellales bacterium
CGTATTTCGCTGTTTACGGGTAAAAGTGCCTGGCTTGTTCGGCTTATTCCGCAGGTCTTCACTGCACTTTTTGGTGGGAGAATTACTGAACGGAACCGAAGGTGACGTTTTTAATGCCGGCCCCGGCGCAGGCGTTGAGCACATCGACGACCCGCTCGTGAACGGAATTATCATCGGCGGCGATGGTGATCATCGCTTTGGTTTTGGAGAGTTTGGCGGCCTGAGCGTAACGGGTCAGGGTATATTCGAGTTCGGCCAGATTCGATTTATCGCCCGACACATATACTTTTGTGTTGAGGATAATTTTTCCGTCGGCGGTCACTTCAACAATCTGCTCATCGGGCATTTCAAGCTGGGTGGACACCGAAACAGAGCCGGGCAGCGCCATATTTAAATCCGCCTCGGAACGAATGAGGCGGGCGCTCACCATAAAATAGATCAGTAGCAGGAAAACCACGTCAATCAGCGGCGCGATCTGCAGCTCCGTTTTTTCGTTAATCAGCTCATCGATCCAGGTTTTCATTTTATTGCCCCGACTCGAAGGTTCCGAAAATCACGTTAGCCACCCCGCCCTCTGCGCAGGCCGCCATCACCTCTTTGACATGCTTGTGTTTCGCGTAGCGATCAGCCCGCAGATACACCTCGGTATTTTCATCTTCCGCGAGCAGCTTTGCGACCACCGGGGCAATTTCATCCACTTCAACCGGCCGCAGGTTCATGACAATTTCCACCTCTTCGCCCGTTTGATCTTTCGAGCGTATCGTGATGATCTGACGGTCTTTGGCATTTTTCGCCACCTTGGATTTATCCGCAACCGGCAGCTCAACCGGTGTGCGGTCCATTTTGGACATATGCGACGCGACCATGAAGAAAATGAGCAGCAGGAAAACCATATCAATCATGGGAGCCATGTTGATTTCGTCTTCGCCGCCTTCTAATGGAACCCTGAATTTCACAGGTTATCCTCCGCCTATTTCTGCACTTTCGCGTACCGGTAGATATTCATGTAATGACCGACCAGCCGGCCCATCGTGGACATGGTTTTGATGAAGTTGTTTTTAAACACAAAATAGGAAATCATCGCCGGAATCGCGATAACCAAGCCGGTCGCAGTGGTAATCAGCGCCTCACCGATACTACCGGCCAGCTTGCCCGGATCGCCCATGCCGCCCATCGCGATAATCGAGAAGGCTTTAATCATACCGGAAACGGTGCCCAAAAGTCCGAGCATCGGGGAGGTTCCGCCGATAATGGAGAGATAGTTGATCGGCTTCATAAAGGTGACCATCTGTTCGTTGCCGGCCTCTTCGATGGCTTCCATAATGTGCTGCGAATCGTATTCGTGTTCTTCGGAAATACGCTCCATTCCCGCGTCTAAAACGGCGGTCAAAAGGCAGTTATTTTCTTCGCACAGTTTGCGGACGCCGGGAATATCGCGCTTTTTCATCAGCTCTTCGAGCTGCGGCTTCAGATCCTGCCTGAGCATATTTTTTTCACGGAGCAGCAGGATATTGCGGATGATAAAAAAGACCATCGCCACCGAAAACAGCCCCAGCGGATACATCGCCCATCCGCCCTGTTTCAACAGTGCGCCCAATGTCACCGATTCCGACATCTGCACTTCGGACAACTGCGCCGCGCCGGTTTCCTGCGCCAGCGTCGACGCAATCGGCACCAGCATACCCACGAGCAGGATGGTCATGGCCACCACTCCAAAAATTCCTTTTTTCATAACGCCTATTCTCCTCGGTTCCCGGTTGTTTCCTGTTGAATCTGTTTCCCCAAATCGCTCCAGCGCGATCCCGGATAGGCCAGCACCAGCTCCTCCGCCACCAACGCGGCTTTTGCGGGCTGCCCGGCAAATTGATAAATCTGCGCCTCGAGCGCAGTCGTCGGAGCCATCCATTCCGGATCGCGCCCGTGGAAAGCAATTACTTCGGCCACATGCCGCATCGCTTCGCGGTAATCCCCGGCGGCCAGCGCAAAACGACCGCGCAGATACCCCGCCATCGCCGCCGACAGCCGATCCGGGGTTTCGACCTTTTCAAACAGCACCTTCGCTTCGTCCGCTTTACCGGAATCCAGCATCTGCAAACACAGGTATAGATTCGCCGCATCCATATAATCCGGGGTATTCGTCTGCTCCAAAAGCTGGATGGTTCGAAGCATTCCGGCGCGGTTTTCGGTCCAATACTGCGTCCGCAGCATCCAAATCAGATATTTGCCGAGATTGCCCGGAATATTGACATACTGCGTCACCGGCATCACATAGCGATCCATCAGTTCTTCGAGCGCGGCATAATCGCCCGCAAAAAACATACGCTGGCAAATCCCCAGATCAAAACCGGTGAACCGGAATTCCAGATCCTTGATCATATCGGTTGAGGTCGAAACCTTCCGGTCATCCGAATAAAGGCGCTTGCCCTCAATATTCAGGTGCTTGACCACAAATGAATTCCCGCTCTGAACTGTAACCTGCGCGGCATACTGCTGCGCTGAGACCAACGATACGGCCCCGACGGAAACAATTAGAAGTGCTGATTTCAGCTTCATAACACTTCCTCCGCCGGAACGAGATCATTTAGGCGTTCACGGGCTTTCCGGCCTTCGGGGGTTGCGGCAACGGCCTCAATCGCCAGCATTTCCTGATAGGTTTTAATAATGTCCTGCTCGTGTCCGCCCAGTTTTTCGAGGCACTCAATACTGAGCAGATAGGCCGGCGCGACCCAATCCGTATAGCCCTCATAAAGCACATAAATGCGTTGAAAAAAGGCGAACGCTTCGTCGAATTTATCCAATGCCATTTTGCACTGGCCGATTCCGTACAGCGCCTCCGGGGTTAATTCGCCGCGCCATTCGCGAATCCCGATCACCTCTTTATAGGCCTCGATCGCATGTTCGAAATCACCCATCGACCGGAAAATATCGCCGCGTTTTTTGCGCGCGATTCCGACCGATTTGCTGGCATAGCCGAATTTATTCAAAATGGTCTCCGTCAAATCGAGTGCATCCTGATTGCTGCCCTCGCCGGCCAGTGCATCCAGTTCGGCCAGCATGACATAAAGCATGTTGTTTGAAATCTCGAAGATCGACATAAAGCGGTTATAGGCTTCGTGCACCAACTCATAATCGCCCGATTTTGCCGCTTCCTGCGCAATCAAAACGAGGGTGCTCGCGCCGGACGAGGGCACATTGCGCGACTGCACAATTTGGTCGATGTATTCCTGCCGCGCCTCTTCCGGGACGATTTTTGAAAGGACGGTCAGATAGTGCAGTTCCAGCGTTTTGGTCCTATTTTCCTGCGCATAGGCCCAAATGTTCGTTCAGTTTTTCGACGATCACTTCGCGGTAGGCCTTCCATTCGTCGCTGTGATAATCGTCCACCACCGAATTCATGATCACATCGATCCCCGCCAAATCGGCATTATCGCCGAATTCATCGACGGTGTCGAAATAGGCCCCCAGCGCGCGGACATATTCATCCAGTGCTTTGTGCGCCTTGCCCTTCCAATTCGCCGCATTCGGAAAATCGCCCTTGCCGCCCCACGTCTTCAAATAGTCGTCCATTAAGCTGACGATCTCTTCGTAGCGTTTCAGCTTGTATAAAACATCGGCCTCCTGAAACAGGGGGTAATTTACCTGCGCAACACCGGTCGCCGTTTCGCGCGCCAGCCCGAAAAACGTCAGCGCCTCATCCATATCGCCGGCCTGCCCGCGCAAATCGCCCAGCATCGCATACGCTTCCGACCGCAGAAGACTCTCCGGGAATTTTTCAACAAACGCCCGCAGGGTTTCCTCCGATTCGCGATCCAGCTCCGCCCCGTATTGCGCGATGCCCAGCCGATAGGACGCATCCTCCTCAAACGTGCGCTCATCGGCATATTTCGGATTCGTCAAATAGGCGCTGAACGCCGTCACCGCATCACCAAACCGGCCGAGAAACAACAGGGACATCGCGCGCCAATATTCCGAGGCCTGATGAAACTTTCCATCCGGCCAGCGCTTGTGCACTTCCGTAAAAAGCTCCAGCGCAATGTCGTAATCCATTTCCGAAAAATCAATATAGCCCAGCAGATATTTGATCTGATCCATGTGCCGGTGATCGGGCGAAAGCTTCAACCCCTTTTCACCCGCCTCGTAGGCCAGCTCAAACTGCCCCTGCTGCAAATGCACCTGCATCAGATTCAGGGTGATTTCATCCACGTAATCGCCTTCGGGCAGTTTGCGCAGATATTCCTCCCCTTCGTTGACCGCCAGCTTCCACTCGTTCTCATCCAGCATCACCGAAAAGGCTGAAAAACGCGCCTGATCCGCAATCGAGTTGGTCGGGTTCTCCGTAAAAATGCGCTGATAAATCGCGTGCGCGGGCCAATTGCGCCCTAAATCGTTGTAGCACTGCGCAATGCGCAGCGCCAATTCCATGTCATAATCCTGAAAATCCCGGATCGCCTGATAATGCCGACTCGCCCGTTCGAAGCGTTCTTCCTGCTTTTTCTGCTTTTCCTTAAATTCGGTCAGTGTCTGCTTGCCGTCGGCAACATACGGCTTCATCTGCGCCTTCATTTCGCGCAGGCGGGTTTCATAATGCTCCACCAGCTCCTGCTTGCCCATCACCAGCCGGTACAGCAGCAGCGCCTTTTGAAACTCCTTCTTATTATAATGGGAATCGCCCGCCTCCAGCAGCGCCACATTCAGCCCCACATCGTGCCGCGCATCGCTGTCGCACTGCGGAATAAATTTAAACAGGCTGTTAAAATCGTCGAGCCGGACATAGCACGTCACCAGCATTACCGCCGCGCTTGACCGGGCGGAATCCTTTTGGGCAATGCGGAACAGCGCCAATAAGGGCTTAATCGCCTCGCCCCACATTTCCTGCTGATAGCGCGCTTCCGCCAAAAGCTGGGTGGCATTGACCCGCAGATCCTCTTCCAGCCGCACATTTTCCAGCGCAATCAGCGCCTGCTCTTCCACCAGCGGCCACTGCTGCACCATCGTCAGACTCTGCGCCGCCAACACCCGGGCTTCAAAATATTGCGGATCTTCCGGAAACTCATCGGCAAAACGGATGAAGTTCTTTCCCGCCGAAACATATTCGCCCAGTTTCATCTGGCAGTGCGCCAACTGGAAAAGGGTAAAAGCCAGCGTTTGCTGCCCCTTTTTACTCTCATCCCCTTCCAGCCGAATCAGCAGTTCGGATAAAAACGGCAGCGCCTCTTCCAGTTGATCATTCTTCAGAAGTTCCTTCGAAACCTCGATCAAAACACTGGTTGATTCCACTTTCGGATCCAGCCGGGCCAGCTGACTTTCCGTCAGCCCCCGCCCCCCCGGCGGTGTTGCGAGTGTCTGGGCAAAAACCGGACTGCCGGAAAGACACATCGACCCAACCAGCATCCCCACCCAAAGAGGTTTCTTTTTCACACTCCACATAGAAAACAGACGATAGTTAACAGCATTTATTGCGAGAAGCTTATTTTTTGGAAAACGCCAGCAAAGGGAAATTCGCGGGGTGTATCTGCAAAAAATCGCTTAATCACCTCAAACCGCAGTTTCATGTACAAAATTTCCTGTTTCGTGTACCAAAAACGCACTTTCGCGACGTCATATAAAGTAAATAAGAAACATCGATCAAAAAATCTTTTAAATAAATAACACATCTATTCCGCAAACTACGTCCGTTTTCAGGACAAGGGATCTGCATATGAAAAAACTGTATTTAATGTTGGATAAAATTGAGAACGATAAGGGAAAAACCATAAAAATAAAAAACAAACGATTGGATCGACGTTCAGCAACATGCCTTGCCGCTTTGTTTGGCACGATGATTTGTTCGGCAGACCCCGTTCCCATCAACTTCACGCTATCGCTGAATACCTCAAAAGACCCCGGCGCCACCTATAACAACATGCACAGAGCCGACGCCGGAACAGCGGATTCCTTCGTTGTCGGGTTTCAGATCAAACTGAATTCGGTTGATGGCACCACATTGACAATGACGCCGGTGGCCGCTTTCTGCGCAGAACTTCAGGAATCTATCAGTGCCACGACCTATAACACCTTTCACGCAACCGATCTTAACCTGCTTTCTGCCGGCCGCGCAGGTGAAGCCGGAACCGCCAGTTCGGCGATTCCGATCGGCGGCATCGGTTCCCTTCGCGCCTCGCGGGTAAACTACCTGTTTGAGCAGTATTATCTCTCGGAGGCACTAAGCGAGTGGACCGTCACAGATGCCGAACCCCGGACACAGGCGTTTCAGCTGGCATTATGGGAAATAACCCACGATGACGACCTTAATCTCGCAAACACCTCTGGAAATATTTACATCGGAACCCAGAACACCGATGCCACTTCCGTCCGGCGGAATAACGCGATCAGTCTCGCGCAGTCCATGCTTGACGATGTGCTTAACGCCAACATCCAAAGCGGATATGTCTCTGCAAAATTTGATTTATGGGGACTGGTGAACGAAGGTGCTCCCGGCAGTCAGGATGTGGTGTTGGCATTGAAAAAAGATTCCACCAATCACGAGACAGCCGGAGACCTGCTGCCGACCCCGACCATCCCTGAACCGGCGGTGATAAGTTTTGTCATGTTAGCCGGAATCGGAACGCTTTTCATCAAGCGCCGGTTTCTCCAATAGGGTGAAGGATTTTTCTATACCAGCAGACTCAACAAGGCAAACACCCGCCTAACTCCTTCCGTAAAAAAAGCGATTAACCGCCCGGAATTACGGTTTCATGTACAGAAATCGCAGTTTCGTGTACAAAAATCGTCCTTTCACGACGTCATGTAAGATAAGCAGGAAAAGGAAGATTAACTCTCCTTTCGAAGGATGTGCGCTCCGCGGTATGGGCGGCATCCATTTTTCAATCAAAAAAATCAGAAGCAGGGTTAGTAGCATGAAAAAACAGAGTGTACTGAAGGGTATAATACTACTCAGCAGTATTATTGCCCAAGGAGCGGTCTCCAACTGGCCGACGGCTTCCGACTGGGAGCCGATCTACAGTGGGAGCGATTATTACCTTGATTATGAAGGGGATGCGGTAAACACCGGTGC
>QKFE01000142.1 GCA_003252225.1 Kiritimatiellales bacterium
CTTTTTTATTCGTCCCTTCGAGGCCGATGCGTCCGGGGGACATTTCCTGTGCGTCCATAATGGGCGGCTGTGTTTTTTGAACGAAGTCATAAATGCGGAAGGCGAGCCGGTTGCGCAGTACCATTCCGATGCGCGGCGAAAGCGATTCGCCCTGTAAAATATCCATATATTGCCGCGGCGGCAGGTCGACGGGCTGTTCGATTCCGAAAAGGCCGCCGCCTTTTCCGTAGCGGATTTTCAGCGGGTTCCGGGTGGTGTTGAAATGAAAGGCGAGGTCGGCGATTCCGTCAGAATCAATGTCGGCAATATCGCCGTAAAAACTTTTGTCGCCGGAAAAGGTCAGTGTTTTTTTCTCCTGAAAGGGGCGGGTTTGCGCATTCCAGTGCAGGTCGGCTTCGTCGCTGCGGCAGACGAGGATATCGTCGAGTTTATCGCCGTTTAAATCGCCGATCTGGAAGGTGATGACGGATGCGGGGCTTTTGATGAAAACCCGTTCGGGGTCGGCAAAGGTTCCGTCCTCTTTCTGGTAGCGGATATTCAGGCCGAGCGATGTGCCGAACGTGACGATATCCTTCCGCCCGTCGCCGTTCAGGTCGGCCACGCGGATAGTTTTAAGCGCCTGATCGACAATCATACCCCGGTTTTCAAAGCGTTCTTCAAGTTCCGGCAAATCTTCCGTTGCCTGCGTGTCTGCTTTGCGCAGGAGAATTTCGAGCCGCGAAACGTGGTTGTTGGCAAAGAGCACATCGTCGCGTCCGTCGCCATTGATATCCGTGACAATCAGCCGGGTTGTTCCGTTTTCAAATTTAAAGATTTCGAGCGGGCGGAAGCCGAAGTCGCGGGAGGGGGCTTCATCGCTTTGTGCGCAGACAGCGCCCGAACAGAGCCCGGCAAGCAGGGCGGCCATTATGAATTTTTGATTTTCGATGAACCGCGACTTTGTCGCTATTTCCGTTCCGGAAATTATCTGCGCTTCGCTTCGGTTCGATTTTTGATTGCCGGAACTCATGTGGTGTCGGCCTTTCCTTAATTTTCACCCTTAAATCCTGAAATACGGAACAGATTAATTAAGACAGGATAATGGGATGACAGGATGATCTTTTTCTGTGACCAATAATCCTGTCGTTTGATGATCCTGTCTTTTTTAACTTAATACTTCAGGATAAATTTCTGGTGGATGCCGTTGGGTTTGGCTTCAAGATACTGATAGGAGACGTTGAAGAACGAGGCAATGTGGTCGGCCGGCGGGATTTTGCTGAAGTCCGGCGGCGGGATCGGCGATCCGCTGGTTGCCCAGCTGTGCAGGATGGGCGCCGCATATTCCGGGCGGGTCAGTTCGCGGACAATGGCTTTCATGTTTTTCTTCCAGTCGATGGCGCTGAAACTGTATGCGCCGGAGGGAACATGCTGGCGGAGGCCTTTAACCAGTTCGGTCTGCTCAAAGCGGGTGTTCTGCGCGGTTTCACTGGTGACGCTGCGGATGACCTGCCGAACGCCTTCGGGGGAGCCGTAAATCAGGTAGCCGTCGATCGCGGCAAAGCTCATGGGATTTTCGGGATCCTGATTTTTGAGCAGATAAATGGTGTGTTCGAGGAAGTCCTGAATATCCAGAAAGGCGGTGACCTGCGGCTGGAGGGCCGGCGCGGCGATCGCGGTTTCGAGCCCGGTTTTAAAGGCGGCGCTGTCGCGGAGTTCAACGGCAATGACGGAATTCTGCGTATCGCCTTCGGCCACATTGAAGGAGAAATATTTGGTACCGAGATTTGCCAGCAGATCCTGCTCGAAATCGATTCCGGTCTGCTGGGCGAGCATCGCGACAATCAGGTCGAACTGCGGCTTAACCGCCGGCATGGAGGTGGCGAGGACATTGGGGATTTCCTGCCAGAAACGGAGCAGGTTGAAGCGGCCCACTTCGATAGATGCGATATTGTCGGGAATAAACGTCACGGTCGGCAGAGTGGAGGGCTCCGTGTCGAGAATCGTGAACACCCCTTTATTGAGGTCGGCAATTTTAATGACGCCGTCCGCGACCAGTTGGTTTTCCTGCAGCTCAACGCGTACATTGAGGGTTTCAATGCCCAGAATACCGAGCGCTTCAAAAAGAACTTCCGGGTCGGTTGCCTGCGGGCGGTTTGTATCGACCGATTTTTTCATCTCTTTCAGCATGGTGTTCCGGATGACCGATGCCAGCGGCAGGTTGAAATCGAGAGCCGGGTTGCCTTCAGGCTCTTTTATTTTGTCTTTGCGGATGCGGACAATGCCCTCTTCGACCCATTCGCGGGTCTGGCCGAGCAGCAGCGTGTTATCGATGTAGGCCTGCCAGGTTTTGGATTCGTTGGCGTAGCCGGGGTTCTGAATGTGCTGGATGATTTCAACATCCAGAAAACTGCTTTTAATGATTTCGAAAGGCTCTTTGGCGGTCTCTTTGAGTTTATCGTCGAGGTCGAGGCTGCGTTTGAAATCGGCTTCGGTGATGGCGGCGATGATGTAGGGCTCTTCGGAGTTCCAATCCATACCGATGATGATTTCCCCTCCGAGCATTTTGAGCTGCTCAATCATAATCTGATTTTCAACGTCATTTTCGTCGTTGAGGAGCAGTTCCTGCCAGGAGTCGATATCGGGGTTGCCCATAAAATCCTGAAACAGCTGATCTTTCCAAAGTTTACCGACGGGGGACTGCGTGAGTTTTCCCCAGAAATTGGTGGTGTTGGAAATCCGCAGATAGGTCTGTGCTTCGGGCGGAAGCAGGTTGATTCGTTCCAGCGCCGATGCGCCGAACGGGAGGGAAAACAGGAGGGAAAACAGGGCGGTTTTTTGGAGGCGGTTCATAGTTGGTTTCCTTGGGTGTCGGTTGAAAATTTACCCGGTTTTCGCGGGGGATCGGGGTAGACAAATCCGGATTCGGAGTTCGTGGCGTCGTAGGCGAAAGCGTCGATGTGTTCGAGAATATATTTGGCGTGGCGGGCCGGAATGGCGAAGTTCAGCCCTTCCATTGTCGGCACCCCCATATTGATGACGCCGATCACCTGCCCGCGCGCGTTGAACAGCGGTCCGCCCGAATTGCCGGGATTCACCGGGGCGTCGACCTGCAGATATAAAATACCGCCGAAATTGCGGTGGGTCTGGCTGAGTACGCCTTCGGTCACGGTGCGTTCAAGGCCGAGCGGGTTGCCGATGGCAAAAACGGTTTCGCCGATTTTAAGCTCTTCGGCCGGCGCGAAAATGACCGGTTTGATTTCCGTATCAAACTCTTTCAGCCGGAGTACGGCCAGATCGTGGAACGGCGCGGTTGCAACGATTTCAACCTCTTTGTGCACCACGCGGCGGAGCACTTTGCCCTCCTGCAGAAACTGGGTCACCGAGATTTTCTTTTCGCCGGCAATCACGTGAAAATTCGTGACGAGATACCCCTTTTTATTCACAAAGAAACCGGAGCCGAGCCCTCCGGCGGTTTTCACCAGCACCACCGACGGCGCATAAAGGTCGGCCGCTTCGGAGGTGGTAATCCGTTTCGGCGAAAGAACGGAATAGAGCCGGTTGGTGTCCGCGGAGGGCGTTGTTCCTTCGACGGCTTCCTCTTCGTATGTCGCGAGGATTTCCGTATTGGGAACCCGCAGCACATCGAATCCGAGGTCGAGCACAACGGCGTCGTCGGCATTTTTAATGATCGGAGCCTGAATTTCAGCGCCGCCTTTGAGAACCAGTTGACCGGCCTGAGCAGAGAGGGCGAAACCGGCGGATAATAGGGCATAATAATATTTCATATGTCGGCAAACCTTAAAAAACGGATTGAGCCTAACGGAAGGGCGGGGGCGTGTCACCTGTAAAGCATGACTTCTCTACGCGCTTTCGGCGCTA
>QKFE01000367.1 GCA_003252225.1 Kiritimatiellales bacterium
ATGGTTCTGCTGGCGCGCATCGGTGCCATGGTTTCGGCACTGATCTTTCTTGAACTGGCGATCCGGGGGCATCTGGCTCCCGGCGGCGGCTTTGCCGCCGGAGTCGCGGGCGGTTCGGCCATCGGGCTCGTTACACTGACCGAGGACATTCACAGCGTACACGCATTCTATCAGCACTGGCATATCGCTTCCGTCGAAAAAGTCATTGTGCTTCTCATTCTATTGGCGGGGGTTATCTTCCTCCTTCTTCCCGACCTCCAGCCGGGTGGATATCCGCTCAGCGCAATTGCGATTCCCGTCCTGAATATACTGATTGCCGCCAAAGTGGCCATCGGTTCCTGGACCATTGTTCTGCTTTTCATTCGCCACCGTGGGCTGCTGTAGGTTCGGTGCTTTCATTAATAAATTAGCGTGTCAATCAAAGCGGCTGCGTGCTAGAACCTGCTTTCATTTTTAAGGGCGGATTTTGTATGGGGAGAAAACTGAAAATCGGTGTGGCGTGCGGCGGAACGGGCGGTCACATTTTCCCGGGACTGGCGACGGCGAGCGAGCTGGCTGAACGGGGACACAGTGTGACGCTTTGGTTGGCGGGAAAAGATATTGAGCACGATGCGGTGATGGATTGGACGGGAAAAGTGGTAACGATTCCCGCCGAAGGTTTTCAGTTCGGAATGTCCCTCCGCAGTGTTTCGACCGTTTTCAAGTTGCGCAAGGCATACAAACTGGCATTGGCTTCGATGGAAAAAGACCGGCCGGATGTGCTGCTGGCGATGGGGAGCTATGCTTCGTACGGCCCGGTTCAGGCGGCCCGAAAGCTTGGGGTTCCTTATGTACTGCACGAAGCAAACCTGCTGCCGGGCCGCGCGGTTTCACTGCTGGCGAAAAAGGCTCATACGGTTGCGGTGAGTTTCGCCAAAACCAGTTACTACCTCAAACATGCCCATATTGAAACCACCGGAATGCCGCTTCGGAAGCAGCTGCAGGATGCCAGTAAAAAGGAACGGGTTGAGCGCAAAGCGGGCTGTTCTCTCCGAATACTCGTAATGGGCGGAAGCCGCGGCGCTCAGGTGCTGAATGACATCGTTCCGAAAGCGATCGCCATGGCCGCCGAAAAGGGCGGTAAATTCGAGGTGGAACATATTGCCGGTCTACAGGAAACCGAGGCGATTGAAGCGGTTTACCGCGCGGCCGGAGTCAAAGCCAATGTGCACCATTTTGTTCAGCAGATGGAAGAGATCTATCTGAAAACAGATTTTGCCCTCTGCCGCTCCGGTGCGGCAACCTGTGCCGAACTGGCGGCTTTCGGTATTCCCGCGCTGCTCATTCCGTATCCCTTCGCCGTGCGCGATCACCAGATGAGCAACGCCCGGATTATGCAGGATTCCAAAGCGGCCGATGTGATTGCCCAGGAGGATCTGACCGCCAGCTGGCTGCGCGATTATCTGGTAAACATCACCGAAAATCCCGTCCGGCTCGAACGCATGGTTTCTGCCATGAAAAAACGGGCTCAGTCCGATGCCGCCCAGCGGTTGGCCGACCTGCTCGAAAAAGTCGCGGGATAAACTGTGGCGCGTGTTGGTCAGGCTGAACGGCTTATAAAAAAGGGCGGGCATGCCCACTTAATGGGGGTCGGCGGAATCGGGATGGCCGGGCTTGCTTGGCTGTTACGCGAGCGGGGTTTCCGCGTTTCCGGCTGCGATCTACAGCAAAATGCCCAAACCGGCTGGCTGGCGGAAAACGGCGTTGAATTTTTTTCCGGTCATAAAAAGGAACATGTTTCGGCGGAAGTCGATTGGGTGATCCGTTCGACGGCAGTGCCCGATTCTCACCCTGAAATCGCGGCGGCCTTAACCCTTAATATTCCCGTTTCGCGGCGGGGCGATGTGCTGGCGGCGCTGATGCGCGGCCGTACCTGTATTGCGGTGTGCGGCACCCACGGAAAAACCACCACCACGGCGATCATTGCGCAAATACTCCATTGCGGCTATTTTGTGGGCGGTGAAATCGGCGGCAATCCGGCGGTCGCAAAAGAGGGTGAAATTATGGCGGTGGAAGCCGACGAATCGGACGGAACCCTGAGCGGGTATTCGCCCGATTTCGCCGTAATTACCAATATTGAATATGACCACATGGAACACCACGCATCCGAAGCCGCATTCATCGGGTGTTTTGAGCGGTTGATTGCGCAGACCAAAAAACGGGTCTATTACTGCGCCGGCGATCCCATCGCATCAAAGCTGTGTGCCGGAAATCCAAAATGCACACCCTATCAATTTCCCGAAATTCCGCTCCAAATTCCTTTGCCCGGAAAACACAACCAATGGAATGCCGCCGGGGCACTTGCCGTCGCCGAAAACTGGCTGCCCCGGGAAAAACTGCTCGAACGCCTGAAAACCGTCCAGCCGGTCGGACGGCGGTTTGAAACGGTTTATCACCAAAACGAAATCCGGATCATTTCTGATTATGCGCACCACCCGACGGAAATTGCGGCGCTTATTCAAACCGCCCTCGAATTAAATCCCAAGCGATTGCTCGGAATTTTTCAGCCGCACCGCTACACCCGCACCTTGGCGCTCGGCCCCGATTTTCCGCCCAGTTTTGACGGGCTCGAAAAACTGTGGCTGGTTCCGGTTTACGCCGCATCCGAGACCCCGCTCGAAGGCGGAACATCGCTTGATTTAATGAACCGGTTCGACGAAAAAAGGCGTGCGGATGTGGTTTTTTGCGAATCGCTGGAATTGGTCTGGAATACGATCAAAACAGAGCTGAAACCCGGTGATCTGCTTTTGATTATCGGAGCGGGGGATATCGTTAAAGTTGCGGAATGGGCTCGGCGTTTCGACCGTGACACTACGGAACGGAAGGTTTCATCCACATCAACCGCTCTCCGCAGGGCGGGTGCTGTTCGCTCTGCTCACCCTAATAAATTCTTTTGATCAAATGATTCAACATTTAATTGAGTTCATCAGGTTTATTTATTACCTGTAATTTTGTTGTTTACACTCAGTTTTATATCTGAGATTAGTTTGACCTTCATTTGTAAGGTTATAATCCAACTATCAAACATAAGGGGGAATCAATGAGTCTGCGGACTACATTTTTAAACGTATCTATCATCATTGCGTTGTTTGAAGTGTCTGCTTTTGCACAATCAAACTATGTATTGAAAACTGGTGATACCATGACCGGAACGCTCGAGATCGAGTCTCAGGGGGTATACGGTAGTGCGGGTGTTGTGCTTTCCGGAGAGAGCGACCAGTATAAATATATGTTGTTTGAAGATGATGAGTCTGGAGCCATGTGGAGTGTTGGCATGGGGCGGGCAATGGAAGGTCGGAGATTTGAAATTTGGTATTCTCCGGATGGAGAGTATGAATGGATTCTTCCATTTCAGATTGGAACAAACGGGGCGCTGTATGGCGATGCCTCTGGTTTAGTGAATATCAATGCCGGTTCGATTGCTCCCGGAACGATTACCTCGGATAAATTGGATAAAGTTTATCTTACGGATGAGGTGTTTACGAATGGGAACATTTCTTCTTTGCGTGTTGGGTTGAACTCGTCTGCTTATATCAACAGCATGGCTGTTGGTTCATATAACGTGGCCTCTAATTTTTCATTTGCTTCCGGAAGGCTTGTAAGAGCAACTGGCCTGTATTCTCATGGGGAAGGTTTTAACACAAGAGCTACGGCTCATTCAGCGCATGCAGAAGGGTACATCACTGCGGCTTCTGGAATGGGCTCGCATGCTGAGGGTTGGAGTTCGGTTGCTTCTAACGATGCTTCGCATGCCGAGGGATGGGGAACCGTTGCTGGCGGTGATTATAGTCATGCAGAGGGTGGTTCTACAAAGGC
>QKFE01000352.1 GCA_003252225.1 Kiritimatiellales bacterium
CCAGTATTTCTTTCTGCGAATAACCGGAAAGCAGCGTATCGCTCAAAATAATACGCTTCGTTTTGCCCATGCCGGAAAAGGCCGCGTTGGCCGTCGAGGTTTTATCCTCCAATCCCCACTTAAAAACACCGACCACTTCAATCCCCGCATCCGTCATCATTTTCCGCACCGCTTCGGTCAGTTCGCCTTCTGCGAGCGGCTCGAATTTATAAAACAGCGGCATAATGACGGCCGGTGCAACGGTGGAGAGAACGACGGCAAAAAGGATGTAAAAAACTGCGGCGGCCAGCCACCAGTATTCGGGAAGCCAGCGCAGCAAGGCATAAATGACCGAAAACAGAACCGCGGCCAGAGCCAGATCAATCAGCAGCGATTTGACAAAATCAAACAGCCATTCGCCGAATGTTTCATTGGACAGCTCGTAGTGATGCTCCAGCACAAACCCCATGTAATAGGAAAACGGAAACATCGCTGCGGAAAACCCGAACACGGAAACCAGCACATAAACGGCATTAACCGCCCACCATTTTCCGGAACCGAACAGGTTTTCCAGTCCCTGCGTCAGAATTTCCGAAGCGCCGCTGAACTGGTAAACGGCAAGCAGAATAGCCAGCACAAGAACCTGCAAAACAAACAGTCGGTTATGAATGGCGTCGTATTCTTTTGCCAATACTTCGCGCTCTGTTTGCGAACCGCTCATTAAAGTTCGCTCACATAACCCATAACGGTCAAAAGCCGGTCGAGCTCATCGTTGTCGTGGTAATCGATTTCGAGCGAACCTTTCACCTTGCGGCCGTTGGCCAGTGTTTTGGAGGGGTTGATCCGGATACTGGTTCCGAAGTACTGATGCAGCTCATCGGAGAGGGTCTGCAGATAATCCGAAGGAAGATCCGATTTTTCGGCGCGCGCTTTTTTCGGCAGTCGGCTCAGTTTTTTCACCAGCTTTTCCAGCGCGCGGACCGATAGGCCCTGCTTGATCGTCTGCTTCGCGAGAATATCCCTCTGTCGATCATCCCCCAGCGAAAGCAACACCTTCGCGTGGCCTACCGAAAGCAGCCCTTCGGCGACATATTTACGAACCCCGTCGGGCAGATCGAGCAAACGCAGCGCATTCGCAATGGAGGCACGCGCTTTACCCACCCGTTCAGAAACCTGCTCCTGCGTCAGGTTGAATTTTTTCTGCAGCACCGCATAACCCTCGGCCTCCTCGATCGGATTCAGGTCCTCGCGCTGCAGGTTTTCAATCAGGGCAATTTCCAGCGCCTTTTCATCGGACGCTTCAATCACAATCACCGGCACACTTTTCAGCAGGGCGGCCTGCGCCGCACGGAGGCGGCGTTCGCCGGCAATCAGCTCAAATTTCGACCCGACGGAACGAACCAACAGCGGTTGCAAAACACCGTGCGATTTAATCGAGTCCACCAGTTCACTAAGCGCCTCGGAGTCAAAAACCGACCGCGGCTGCCACGGACTCGCAACCACTTTTGAAACCGCCACTTCGCGGACACCGGTTTCCGGTTCCGGTTTAGCTTTTTCGGTCGCTTTCTTCAGGGTTGCCTGTTCTTTCGCCGAGGTTCCGTCTTTAATCAATGCGTCGAGCCCGCGCCCGAGTCCCTTACGTTTTGCCTGCGCCATGGAAATTCCTTTTTTCGAGTGCTTGAAACCGGGAGATATTCCACACAAAACCCGCGAAATGAAAGGCTAAAGTGCCGGCACAAAACAAAACCGCCCGGCATGGAGAGGGGTTTCCATGCCGGGCGTATCGGCATTCGGAACCTGAGGGTACAGGCAAAAGTCTCCGGGCAGCCGAACCCGCAAAAGGGGCGAACGGAGCGACCGGCGCGTTTTTCTGTTTATGTGCACCGCATTTTCGCACCATTCAAAAGCTGTCGGACTCCCTCTTCCAGCTTTCGTATTTATAAAACACACCCACCGTTTCCCCCGTGTTAGCCGCCCGTTCGGACTTTGCAAAACATGCCTTCATGCTGGATTTCCATCTCCTCTTTCTATACGATCGCTCCACCAACAAAGGAGAGAGACATGAAACTGAAATCCGTATTCGCCGTAACCGCTGCCGCCCTGATCGCTTTGCCCGCCTGGGCCGACACGAGCCTCACCGCGTTCGGGACATATTGGAGCGCCGACGATCCCGGCACCGGCGGCGGCCTGCGGATTAAGCAAACCTTCCTCGGATTCGGCGCGGTGGAAGTCCGCGGCGGATACGTTAACTTTGACGAACTCAATATGGGGTATGTTCCGCTCGACGCCGCGCTGAACCTCCGGCTGCCGTTTATGATTTCCCCCTATGCCGGTATTGGCGCCGAATATATTTATGCCGACACAGACGATTCGGCGATTAAAGACGTCAGCGGCTATTTCGGACAGGTCGGCGTGGAAGCCACCTTCCTCTGGGTCGGCATTATGGCCGAAATCCGCTACCACGAAATCGAAGCGAGTTTTCTCGACGGCGTATCCGTCAGCGCCGGTGTGCTGATTAAGTGGTAATCATGAAAAAGATCGATATTTATTACGCCCCCGTCTGCACGCTCTGCACGCAGGCCATTGAATACTTCCGCAGTCAGGGACTCAGCTTCACCGCCCACGCCGTCGAGTGGGACGAAACTGCCGACGCCTTCACCGACACCCCCGTGTCGCAGGAAATGCACACCCGCTGCGGCCAAACCGTCGACTTTGTCCCCCAGATTTTCATCGACAACACCCACATTCCCGGCTGGCGAAAACTCGAACCGATGATTGAATCCGGCGAAATTGAAACGCTGTTGAACTGAAAAAAAACCTGAATACCGACCTAATCCAACAGCGACATATAAATTTGGTAGTCCATTTCGGAAAAGCAGGCGCAGACGACGCGCTGAACATAGTTTGTCCACATCATGGCCTGTTTGATTTCCCGGACGGCAATTTGGCTGGCGCGTTCAATAGGGAATCCATAGGCACCGGTACTGATACACGGAAAGGCGATGGATCGGCACTGATGCTCTTCGGCGATTTTCATCGATAAACGATAGCAGGAAGCCAAAAGCTCATCCTCATCGTTGCCGCCTCCCTTCCAAACCGGCCCCACAGCGTGAATGACGAACCGCGCGGGCAGCCGGTATCCCTGAGTGATTCTTGCGCCGCCGGTTCCGCACCCGCCCAATTTTTTACACTCTTCGAGCAACCGCGGGCCGGCCGCGCGATGTATTGCCCCGTCAACGCCTCCGCCCCCCAACAGCGTTTCATTCGCAGCATTAACAATCGCATCCACTTCCAGCTTCGTTATATCACCTTTAATAATCTCAATCATGGTTTAGAATATGGATTTCCACAGAGGGGAATTCAAATGGAAACGGTTCGCGCCTTTATCGCAATAGACGTCGGAGAAAAAATCCGCCATTCGTTGCGAAGCCTACAGTCGGAGCTGAAAAAAGCAACGGCGGATATCCGCTGGGTCAACCCCGACAACATGCATTTAACGCTGGCGTTTCCGGGGAATGTCTCGGCAGATCAGATCGAAATTTTGAAGACTGCGATGGACGTTCTCGCGGCAGAAATTGAAGCGTTTCAAATCCGTGTTTGCGGTACCGGCTATTTCGGGCGGCCAAACCGACCCCGAGTCGTTTGGGCGGGAGTTGCCCCCTGCCCCGCCCTGTCCGACCTGCAAACACATATTGCCCGGGCACTCCGGGAATCCGAAATCCCGTTCGATGACAGCAAACCTTTTTCACCTCATTTAACCTAAATTCGAGAATGGAACCGCAGATAAACACAGATGAACACTGATACCCAAGGGTATACGGCAATTATTCCGCTCACTTCATGGGTGCTTCGCGCTTTTTCCCT
>QKFE01000028.1 GCA_003252225.1 Kiritimatiellales bacterium
GGTGTGACATGCCATTCTATCCGCATAGTTAACAGGAGCGCATCATGAAAAAACTGGTAACAGGTTTGATAATCGGAATTACAACATCGCTGCATGCGGAGCTGAGTTATCCAATCGTCGATACCGGACAGAATCGTTGCTACGATGATCGAACGGAAATCGAATATCCCAAAAGCGGCAAACGGTTTTACGGGCAGGACGCACAGTATGCAGGCAATCAGCCCTCCTATAAAGACAACGGCGACGGCACAGTCACCGATCTTGTCAGCGGCCTGATGTGGCAGACCGATCCCGGCAAAAAGAAAACCTATGACGAGATTGTGGATGGTGTGTCAGAATGCCGGACGGGCGGTTATTCCGACTGGCGGCTGCCGACGACCAAAGAACTCTATTCGCTCATCCTGTTCAGTGGGATTGATGTCGACCCGCGCGGAACCCGGGGGGCCGAGCCGTTCATAGACGACTCCGTGTTCAATTTTTCATACGGAAAGGCGGAAGACGGCGACCGTATCATCGATTCACAGTGGGCCACCTCGACGATCTACGTCGGCAAGGTGATGCGTGGCCAGCAGGCGATGTTCGGCGTCAATTTTGCCGATGGCCGCATCAAGGGCTATCCGACCGGAACTATGCCGGGACGCGGCGCCAAAATCTTTTATGCGATCTATGTGCGCGGCAACGAAAAATACGGGCAGAATGATTTTGTCGATAACGGCAACGGCACCGTCACCGATCGCGCGACCGGACTCACCTGGATGCAGGCCGACAGCGGCAAGGGCATGGACTGGCCCGCCGCACTCGAATATGCAGAGAATATGAAATTTGCCGGGCACGACGACTGGCGTCTGCCGAATGCCAAGGAACTGCAGAGTATTGTCGACTACACCCGCTCACCCGACACCACTCGTTCGGCTGCGATTGATCCGATTTTCCAATGTTCGGAAATCAAAAACGAAGCCGGTCAGAAAGATTACGGCCATTACTGGACAAGCACCACCCACATCAGTCAGCACGGCGGCGACCGCGCTGCTTATATTGCCTTCGGACGCGCGCTGGGATTCTTTCACAATCAGTGGCTGGATGTGCACGGTGCCGGTTGCCAGCGCAGCGACCGGAAGAGCGGCGACGAATCACAGCTGCCGGTCGGGCACGGCCCGCAGGGCGACGCCCAGCGTATAAACAACATGGTGCGCCTCGTTCGCGGCGGCGTAACAGGTTTGAATACCTCCCGGTGAGAACGACGAAGCCAGAAACGGATTGGGGGATTTGAACCGCGGGTTAAGTTAGGTTTTGCGCAACTGTCAGATCAGATCGTGACTAATACAGATCAGGATACCCATCTTCGGTACGCCACATCTGGTGAGTGGCGCGTGGGAACTTCCCCCTCACCACCGCTTGCGCGACTCGATCAGCCACGGTCGGCACACCTATAATGGCGTTCTCCCCCCGAAGCCTGCGGAATCGTTACTCGCTTTACTGGCGGCGGAAAGTAACTTCCCGACGACATCCGATTCCAGACCTTGTAGAGATTGTTTTTCAAATCCGCTTCAAAGTTCAGAATGCTTACCCCATCCACCCCAGCAGCGCCTTTATTTGCACACACAGCAAGCCATGCGTCATAGACCCATTACGCTCGTCTTTCAGATCCACACCTGACCCGATCAAACGCCGGGCCTTTTCACTAAACGCTCACCACCACAGCTCTTAACCGCAGCAGCTTCAGCTGGTTTGAAGGCTACTCCTGCAAGCCGCCTTCGAAGGGTCAATTCATTCCTTCACCTCCTTTACAGTTCCGAGCAGGAGCTTCGCTCCCGCTCACTCATGGCACACTTCCGCACCCTCCATCTCTTCACCGCAGGCGATCGCGTAGACGCGCTGGGCAAGCATCTGGCGGACGGAATGCGTTATACTCGCTTGCCTCCGGGGATCCGGAATACACCCGGCCGCCGCCTTAATCAGGCCCAGCTGGCGATCGGCCTGCCTGAGCAACATGGTTCCCCCGAACGAGGTAATATCACCCCCGGCAAAATCGAGGGTGACTTTTCTGGATTTACAGGATGGAAAACTGAAAACCGTCTGGGTACATTCTGTCATAGCGTTTTCCTTTGTTTTCTTGTTGTAAAGGCCTGTATTTTAGCAGGTAACAAAGGAAACACTCCCTTATTCGTGAAATATTCGGGCTATTTATTCCGGGTCGGCGATACCCCGAAAAGACCGCGAAGGACTCGCTGTGAAAAAAAGAAAACAGCTCTCCGAATCCGTCTGGAGAACACGGTAAAGAAATGCGGAGGGAGAAATGTAGCGGCGGCTCTCAGAGCCGCCTGCGCTTCACAGAAGCGCCACTACATCACGCATTGCGCTTCACAGAAGCGCCACTATTACAGAATTTCAGTCGAAGAATCCGCCACGAATGGTTTGCACTGGGCAGCAAGCTGCGGGGAAACACGAACCAGCAGGTCGGCATTTGCTCCCTCATATTCCTGCTCCAAAATGGAGGCATTTTTTTGCAGGGTCGCAATCAACTTGCCCTCGCTCAACGGGACCGAGAGGCGCAGAGTGACTTTCCGGCCTTTCAGGCAATCGGCTAATTCATCAAATAACTCGGTAATCCCTTCGCCTGTTTGGGCGGAAACAGCGGTTGATTTCGGGAACTGCCGGGCCAAACGTTTTGCCGCATTCCGGCCGCGCTCATCGTCTATTTTATTAAAGACATAAAGCATCGGTTTTTCGAGCGCGCCGATTTCGTCGAGCACTTTGTGTACGGCCTCGATCTGTGTTTCCACCTGCGGGTTTGCCGCATCGATGACATGCACCAGCAGATCGGCCTCCACCACCTCTTCGAGCGTTGCTTTGAAGGAATCCACCAAATGGTGCGGGAGCTTCTGGATAAAACCCACCGTATCGGTCATCAGCATCGGTTCGTGATTGGGCAGTTCGACCTGCCGGGTGGTTGGATCGAGGGTGGCAAACAGCTGATTTTCGGCATAAATATCCGCGCCGGAAAGTCGGTTGAGCAACGTTGATTTACCGGCATTCGTATAGCCGACAATGGAGACCAGCGCCCAGCCATGCCGCCGACGTCCGCGCCGCTGCTCATTTCGGCGGGTTCGCACCAGTTCCAAATCGCGTTTGAGCGTGCGAATGAGTTCCTGCAAACGGCGGCGGTCCATTTCGAGCTGTGTTTCACCCGGGCCGCGCAAACCGATACCGCCTTTTTGGCGCTCGAGGTGGGTCCACATATTCCGGAGGCGGGGAAGCAGGTATTGATGCTGCGCAAGCTCAACCTGTAGACAGCCCTCTTTGGTTTGGGCGCGCTGGGCAAAAATATCAAGAATCAGCTGCGTCCGATCCAGCACCCGCGTTTCAAAAACCTGCTGAAGGTTTCGTCCCTGCGCCGGGGTCAAATCATCGTCAAAAACCACCATCGAAACCCGGTTTTCTTTAATCCAGTTGGCGATCTCTTCGGCTTTTCCGGTGCCGATATAATGTCCCGCCTTAATCTTTTGCTGGCGCACCAAAAAACGGCCTTTAACTTCCGCTCCGGCGCTTTCCGAAAGCTGCGCGAGTTCGTCCATCGTATCCTTCACGCGCCACTCTTCTTCGCCGTGCAAAAGCACTCCGACCAGCAGGACGGTTTCAACTTCGTTGCTCTGTGTTTCTAACAGTTCAGTCATATTTTTTTATTAACCACGGAAGGCACTGAATACACAGAATTTTTTCATTAAATCCAACTTCCGTGTATTCAGTGCATTCTGTG
>QKFE01000119.1 GCA_003252225.1 Kiritimatiellales bacterium
ATCGCCTGCCGCAAACGGCATATCAGTGTTGAGCAGATTGAACGCGTTGCGGATATGATTCTGATGGAGGCCGAGTCGGAGTTTGAAAAAGAGATCCCGAGCATCATTTTGGGCAAGAAGGTTATGTCCGCGCTCGAGAAACTTGATGAAGTCGCTTACATCCGTTACGCATCGGTTTATCGCCGGTTCCGCGACGCCGGTCAGTTTATGAATGAGGTTGAGCGCCTCATCGGGCGGGAATGAGGACTGCGCCGTTTCAGCCTTCCGCGGCGCAGCAGGCGTGGATGCGGCATCTGCGCGGAGTTTTTGAATCGCTCGATGTTTCGCCGGGGCCGCTCGCTGATAACATTGCTGCAAGCGTTGCGTTATACTGCCGCGAATTTCTTCCGAACGGGGTGCAGCAATCCGATTTAGTGCTCTTAATTGCCCGCGCTTTCTGCGCGGTGAATGACCGCGCGTCGGCGGAACGCGTATTGCGTTCAATGAAACCACACTGCCGACATATTGAGCGTTGGCTTGAGATTTTATCGGAGCTGCATCAGTTTCCGGAATTGCTGCCCTATTTTTCTTTGGGGGTGATCCGTCCGGCAGACTGGGCCGGTGCGCAGCTCGACCGGATGTGGACGCTGGACTTCAGCCGCCTTCAACTTACAGAAGCTGAAAAGCACGAAATGATGCTGTATAAATCCATTCGCGCGATCATCGAACATATGTTTGTTTTCTGGGATGCCACGGAAGGCGGGGGCACTTTAGGGTTGAAAGGGCTCGAAGAATTTGATGTTGAAAACGGCGCGCGGAAAAAACAGACGCTCACGAAGGTTGACGATTTAACGGAATACATCGACGGCCTTTTTAAACAGCAGCAGGTTTCCCGGAAGTGGAAAACAACCCCGACGCTTTTAAGGATTGGATAATAGGATGATCAGTTCGTTTAAAGAGATGGATAAAAAGCGGCAGGCGTTCGATAAGGAAAGGCCGGGGCTGACACTGGACTATCCGATTTTTAAATCGCGCTGGTTCCCGGCTTTCGGCGCGGTGTTATCCGGCGTTCTGCTGGCGTTAAGTTTTCCGGGATACGGGCAGGCAACGCTGGTTTATATTGCGCTGGTTCCGCTGATGTTTGCGGTTCAGTCTGCTTCGGTAAAAAAGGCGGCGCTGCTCGGGCTGCTTTCCGGCTTTGTTTTTTTTATGCTGTCGATGTCGTGGCTCACAAACCTCACCGGAACGGTCGACAGCGTTTTAATCAAACTCAGTTCGCTGGCGGGCTACTCCATTCTGGCGGCCTATTGCGCGCTCTATTTCATCCCGTTCGCCATCGTCGCTTCGCTGGGGATAAAACAGTGGGCGGGAGCAAACCTGATGAAAAACATCCGGCTGATGTTTTCCGTCACGATGGTGTGGGTGGGCGCGGAATATCTGCGCAGTTTTCTGTTCACCGGCTTCCCGTGGAATCCGCTCGGAGTTTCGCAATATGCCAACGCCGCGATCATTCAGGTCGCCGAATGGGGCGGGGTATATCTTGTTTCGGCCTACATCGTCTGGATGAACGTCGCGCTGTTTGTCACCTTCCGCCAATACACGCACGGCACGCGCACCAAAAAATACCGCCCGCATTTTGAGCTGATGATCGGACTGCTGCCGATCGCGCTGGCGGTAATGCACGGAATGAATACCCTCTTCAACCGCCCCGCCGTTTTCGACACCGTAAACATCGCGCTGATACAGCCCAATATTCCGCAGCACGAAAAATGGGACGAAGCAAAAGACCGGCAGATTCGCGAACGACTCGAAGAACTGACCTCAGCGGCGTCCCGGCTGGATCAGCTCGACTTAATTATCTGGCCCGAAACCGCACTGCCCGATTTTGTCCGCTCAAGCAAAGAGAGCTATCACCTCGTCAAACGCTTGGCCGAAGCGGGTACACCGCTATTGGTCGGGACGATGGATTTCAGCCTTTCGAAAGAGACCCTGCGCGCCGAAGCCTACCACAACAGTTCAATCCTCTTCGGAACCGACGGAATGGAAATCGCCAAATACGACAAACAGCATCTTGTCCCCTTCGGTGAATATGTTCCCTTCCCGAAACTGATGCGTAAATTCACGCCGATCGATGTCGACTTCCGCGGCGGAACCGAAAGCACGCTCATTCCGTTGAAAGGCGAAGCGTCGTTTTCGGTGCTGATCTGTTTTGAAGACATCATCGCCCCGTTGGCCGTGAAAGCAACCCGTAACGGCGCACGCTGGCTGATCAATCAAACCAACGACGGCTGGTTCGACCCGTCCGCACAGTCCGAACAGCATTTGGCGCACGCCGTATTCCGCTGCGTTGAAAACCGGATTCCGATGGCGCGCTGCTGCAATACCGGTGTTTCGTGCACCATCGATGCGTACGGAATCGTCCAGCGGAATTTAAAGCCGATGACCAAAGGATTCACCACCGGCGAAATCAACCCCCGTCCGACCGGAATGAAACCGACCTTCTATACCCGAAACGGCGACGCCTTCGCCAAAGCCGCCCTCATCGCCGGAGCAACCGTCATCTTCGTCCTTCGCTCAAAAGGGTGGAAAAAGAAAAAGACAACCGAGGAATAAGGGTGAAATCGTCGACCATTTTATTGATCGGATTTTGGCTGACCCATTTCGCCGCCGGCAATGTATCGCTTTCCAACGTTTCCATTGCGCAGCGCGAAGGAACAAAACAGGTTGATATTTATTACGATGTTTTCGGGGCCGCTTCCGTTGCGGTTGAAGCGGTTTTTTCAAACGGGCTTACTGAAGTTGCGTCGCCCGGTTTATCCGGAGATGTCGGCAGCGGTGTTTCCGCCGGAGCCGGAAAGCATATCGTCTGGAACGGCGGGGCGGATTTGAACGGGCAGGTTACCTCCAATTTAACGGTTGCCCTTCGCGCCTATGAAAGCCGATCCGGAATGGCGGTTATTCCCGGCGGATCGAATGGAGGCCTATCGGTTGATTCATTTTTGATGGATACAACGGAAATCACAAAAGCCGAATGGGATGCTGTTGCGAGTGCATTCAGTGATGGAATTACCGCAAATGACGGATCGGGCAAGGCGGCGAATCACCCGGTTTATTGGGTCAGCTGGAATGAAGCGATCGCCTTCTGCAACGCCCGCAGTCAAACGGAAGGATTACAGCCCTGTTACAACCTCAGCACAAAGGCCTGCGATTTTTCGGCGAACGGTTACCGACTGCCGACGGCGGAAGAGTGGGAATATGCCGCGCGCGGCGGACTGTCCGGCCAGCTTTATCCGTGGGGAAATACGATCGATCACAGTTACGCCAATTTCCAAAGCAGCACCAACGGCTTCCATCCCGACTTTGCTTTCGACGGCCACCCGTATACCAGCCCGGTCGGATCATTCCCCGCAAACGGATACGGGCTGTGCGATATGGCCGGAAATCTGTTCGAGTGGTGTAACGATACGGTGATGTCGGGGCGGAGATTCTGCGGCGGAAGCTGGGCGAAAACAGAAACCTATCAGCAGTGTTCACCGCCAACCACATATTGGGGGGAGGAATATCTTCAGCATAACGAAGTCGGTTTTCGGACGGTTCGAAATGCGCCTGTATCCGATGTAACGGATCAGACGATCACCTTCGATTCCCGCGATTATACCCTCGCTGTTGCTTCTGTTTTCGGTTCGCCGGTTCCGGCGGTTGGAACTCATTTTATGGCGTGGCGATCCGCCGTTACCTGCTCCGTTGAAAACGCGGTGCATTTCAACGGAACCAAC
>QKFE01000061.1 GCA_003252225.1 Kiritimatiellales bacterium
TACAGGCAGGTCATAATTAATCACGTGAGAGATTCCGTCCACATCGATTCCGCGCGCGGCGATATCGGTGGCAATCAACGCGCGGATACGGCCCGATTTAAATTCAGCCAGTGCTTTCGTTCGGGCCGATTGGCTTTTATTCCCGTGGATCGCCGCGGCGGATATCCCCGCCCCTTCCAGCTTGCTTGCCACTTTGTTGGCAACGTGTTTCATCTGCGTAAAAATGATCACCCGGTCGAGTTTTTTACTGCCCATAATTGAAATGATCAGCTCATCCTTGTGCTTGCGATCCACAAACATCACCTTCTGGCCAATCCGTTCAACCGCCGGTTTATCCGGTTCAATCGTGACCTGCTCCGGGTTGTGCACCAACGTACGGGCCAGTTCGACCACTTTCGCGTCCATCGTTGCGGAATAGAAAAGCGACTGCCGCTTTGCCGGCAGTTTGGCAATCACCTTCCGGATGTCGTGGATGAATCCCATATCGAGCATACGGTCGGCTTCATCGAGCACAAAAATTTCAATGGCCGAGAGGTTCACGTGGCCCTGATTCATCAGATCGATCAGCCGTCCGGGAGTGGCCACCAGTACATCGACACCTTTGCGAACCGCCTTAACCTGCGGAGTCTGGCCGACCCCTCCGAAAATAACGGTATGGCTGACTTTGGTGTATTTGCCGTATTTGGCGATACTCTCCCCGATCTGGGCGGCCAGCTCGCGGGTCGGAGCAAGAATGATTGCACGCGGTTTCCCGGAAACGGGGTGTTTCTTATTCTTCTGTAGATGCTGAATGATTGGCAGAGAGAAGGCGGCGGTTTTACCGGTTCCGGTCTGCGCGCACCCGAGCATATCGCACCCTTCCAGCAATGCCGGAATGGATTGTTCCTGAATCGGGGATGGTGTGTGGTAACCTGCTTCAGACACCGCGCGGCCGATTTCGGGCAGCAGGAGCCTGAAGACGCCCCGGAGGCCGTTTTCTTTTTCCATGATATTTTCCTAACCGGCGGTTAACTGTATTTTTCTGCTCGCCGCCGGTGGAGTGAAAAAAGTCGTGGACTGCTGACACAATCCTTAACGAATAAGGCGCGCGTTTCTATCGGGTTGTCCCCGCCCTGTCAAGGATCGCCCGGATCTATTTTCTCCACGCCAATGCAGATGCCAATCGCAGAGGGCTTGACGAAGTCGCTGTCTTTTAAGAGGCTTCGGGGCCTAATTTATCAACAGGAAACACCCGTATTATGACAACCGAAACACCCGCTTTTAACCCCGTTCCGTTTGTATCGAAAGACCTCAGTATTTCCACCCGTCAGGTTTCGGCGGTGGCGAAGCTGTTTACTGAAGGCAACACCGTCCCGTTCATCGCCCGCTATCGTAAAGAGGCGCACGGCAATCTCGACGAAGTGCAGATCACCGATATTCAGGAAAAACTCGCCTACTACAACACCCTCGAAGCGCGCCGCCAGACCATCCTCAATTCCATCGAAGAACAGTGCAAACTGACCGATGAGCTGAAAAAGAAAATCGAGGCCAGTATTTCCAAAACCGAACTCGAAGACCTTTACCTGCCGTACAAACCCAAGCGCCGCACCCGCGCGATGATCGCCCGCGAAAAAGGGCTCGAACCGCTGGCTGAGCTGATTTTGAAACAGGAAATATCGGGCGATCCGGAAGCTGAAGCCGCCAAATTTATCAACGAAGAAAAAGAGGTCAAAACAACGGATGAAGCCCTGCAGGGCGCGCGCGACATTATCGCCGAATGGATCGCCGAAAAGGCCGAAGTCCGAGCACTGATCCGCGAAGCCTATTTTAAAACAGGCACCATTTCATCCGCCCCGTCCGCCGCTTCCGAACCCGACGACAATTCGAAATATAAAGACTACTTCGAGTTTTCCCAGCCGATCGACGAAATCCCTTCGCACCGCTATCTGGCCATTCGCCGCGGCGAAACAGAGGGTGTTTTGCGCCGCAAACTGGCGATCGACGCCGATCCGCAGATCGAACGGATGAAACAGCTGGTTGAAGCCAATCCCGCCTCGCCGTTTTTCGGCGAACTGGAAAAGGCGGTGTTCGATGCGTACAAACGTCTGCTCACCACCAGCGTGGAAATCGACGTCTCCGTTGAAATGAAAATGAAGGCCGACCGTGCCGCCGTTGAAATCTTTGCCAAAAACCTGCGCAACCTGCTGCTCGCCGCGCCCTACGGCGAAAAAGCGGTGATCGGAATTGACCCCGGTTTGCGCACCGGCTGCAAATGCGTCGCACTCGACGCTACCGGGAAATATCTCGACACCGTCACGGTCTATCCCGGCCAGAGTGCCGAAAAAGAAAAGCAGGCGAAAATCAAGCTGGCTGAATTCATCGAAAAATTCCAACCGCAGGCGATTGCCGTCGGCAACGGCACCGCCGGACGCGAAACGGAAGCGTTCGTTAAATCCCTGCTGAATGAAATGCGCAAAAAAATCAGTGTGGTTTCCGTCAGCGAATCGGGCGCATCCGTTTACAGTGCATCGCCGATTGCCCGCGAAGAATTCCCCGATCTCGACCTCACCGTACGCGGCGCGATTTCGATTGCCCGCCGTTTGCAGGATCCGCTGGCCGAACTGGTGAAGGTGGATCCGAAATCGATCGGTGTCGGCCAATACCAGCACGATGTTTTTCAGCAACTGCTGAAAGATAAACTCGATGAAGTGGTGGTCAGCTGCGTAAACCGCGTCGGCGTTGAACTCAATACTGCCAGCGCCCCCCTGCTTTCCCGCGTCGCCGGAATCGGCGACAGCCTCGCAAAAAAAATTGTCGACTATCGCAACGAACACGGCGCCTTCAAATCGCGCGAAGAGTTGATGAAGGTTTCCGGTCTCGGCCCGCGCGCGTTCGAACAGGCCGCCGGATTCCTCCGTATTCACGGCGGCGAAAATCCGCTCGATGCCTCCGCCGTCCATCCGGAACGGTACAAACTCGTCGAACAGATTGCCGCCGATTTGGGCGAACCGCTCGAAAAAATGATCGGTAATGTCGAGATCGTGAAACAGGTCAGAATTTCAAACTATATTTCCGGCGATGTCGGCGAATTAACGCTGAAGGACATTATCGACGAATTGAACAAACCGGGCCGCGATCCGCGCGAACAGTTTGAAGAGGTCGGTTTCCGCGAAGACGTCATGGAGATGAAAGACCTCAAGGAAGGAATGGAGCTGAAAGGCGTCGTCACCAATGTCACCGCCTTCGGCGCGTTTGTGGATATCGGCGTGCATCAGGACGGCCTTGTCCATATTTCGGAACTGGCCGACCGTTTCATCAAAGATCCCGCCGAAGTGGTGCAGGCCGGCGACCGGATCGAGGTTCGGGTATTGGAGGTTGACCTCCAGCGCAAACGTATTTCACTCTCCGCCAAAAAGAAAAACGCACCGAAAACGGAAAACAGAAAACCGCCGCAGACACCGCGAAACAACAGCCGCCCGAATCCGCCGCGGCACGATAACAGGCCGCGGCGCGATGAAAAACCCCGGGGATTCGCCAATAATCCGTTCGCGGATCTTTAATCCGTTTTTTGCCGACACGAACAGAGATGGCGGTTCCGTTTATATTCCGACTTGAACCGCCCTGCCTGCTTTCGTATTTTTCGCGCCTGTTTTGAAATTAACCCCGAAAAGGAGAGATCAATGGCTGAAGAAACCATGCAATTCAAGACCGAGCTGGAGCAGCTGCTCCACCTCATCACCCATTCCCTCTACTCCCACCGCGAAGTATTCCTGCGCGAGCTGATTTCCAACGCGGCCGATGCGATTGATAAGGTCCGTTTTGAGGGACTCAATAATGAAGCGATTCTGGAAGGTGATTCCGACTGGAAGATTTCAATCAAAGCTGACGAAGCGGCGAAAACACTGACCATTTCTGATAACGGCATCGGGATGTCGCGCGATCAGATTATTGAAAACCTCGGCACCATCGCCCATTCCGGCACAAAGCAGTTTCTCGCCCGGGCAAAAGAGACGGGATTGGAGAACAACCCGGAACTGATCGGCCAGTTCGGTGTCGGATTCTACTCCTCCTTTATGGTGGCCGACGATGTCACCGTAGTTTCCAAAGCGCACGGCGAACCGGCGGTTAAGTGGGAATCCAAAGGCGTCGGCGAATTTACCCTCTCCGAAGCCGACAAGGAGAAACGCGGCACCGAAATCACCCTCCATTTGAAAGACGATGCGGAAGAATATCTGGATGAATGGACGATCCGCTCCACCGTGAAAAAGTTTTCCGACTTTCTCGAACACCCGGTTGTTTTAATTACCAAAGAGAAGGACGAAGAAACGGAGATCGAAGAGGAAAAGGAAGAACAGATCAACTCGCAGAAGGCGATCTGGCTGCGCCCGAAAAGTGAAATCACCGATGAAGAATACGGCGAGTTTTACAAACACATTTCCCACGACACCAACCACCCCGCGGAAACCATCCACTATAATGCCGAAGGCGCGATTGAATTCAAAGCCCTGCTTTTTATTCCCGAGCATAAACCGTTCGACATGATGTGGAATAACGACCCGAAAGCGCATTTAAACCTGTATGTTCAGCGCGTTTTCATCGGTAATGATTTTGATAATCTGCTGCCGGGCTACCTCCGTTTCGTGAAAGGCGTGGTTGATTCCTCCGACCTGCCGCTGAATGTTTCGCGCGAAATCCTGCAGGAAAATCCGATGCTCGATAAGATCCGCAAAAACCTCACCACGCGGATCCTTAAAACGCTCGCAAACATGAAGAAAACGGATTTCGACGAGTTTAAAATCTTCCACGAAAACTTCAGTGCAATCCTCAAAGAAGGATTACAGACCGACTGGGAAAACAGGGAGAAAATCGCCGAACTGCTGCTGTTTGAATCCACCGCTAAAGCAGCCGGCGAAAAAACCTGCTTCGATGACTATGTGGAAAATATGGCCGAAGGTCAGGAAGAGATTCTTTACCTCGCCGGCGAAAACCGCGCTTCCATCGAAAACTCGCCCTATCTCGAAAAATTCAAGGCCGACGGTAAAGAAGTCCTGCTGATGATCGATCCGATCGACGACTTTGTCATCCCGCAGCTTTTCGAGTTTAAGGGGAAAAAACTCAAAGCGGTCAATAAAGGCGACCTTGAAGAGGACAAAGAAAAACTCAAAGACGAAGTGAAGGAATTCGAGGGCTATATCGGTTTCGCAAAAAAACTGCTCGGCAGCGTAAAAGAAGTCAAACTGACCACCCGCCTCAAAGATTCCGCCGCCGTGCTCGTCGGCGACGAATATTCCATGAGCCCGCACATCGAGGAAATGATGCGCCGCATGGGGCAGGAGGTTCCGGAGCGCGAAGCCGTACTCGAACTCAACCCGGAACATCCGGTTGTGAAAAAGGTGCAGGCGATGTTCACGGCTGATGAAAAAGATCCGAAAGTCGAAACACTGACCCGATTGCTGCACGATCAGGCGGTCATCGCTTCCGGCGCAAAAATCAGCGACCCCGCCGGTTTTGCCGCCCGCTTAAACGAGATGCTTGTATAATTTGTAGCGGCGTTTCTCAGAAACGCCCGGCAACTTGTAGTGGCGTTTCTCAGAAACGCCTGGCGGCTCTCAGAGCCGCCACTACAAATAAACTTCCATTAAAGCAGCTCGTCGTAGGAACCTTTTTCGCGGAGGGCGACGACCATTTTCTTGATGTCCTGCGCGCGGTCTTTCGGGCAGACGAGCGTTACGCCTTCGGCCTGAACCACAATCAGATCGCTGACGCCGATAACAGCGGTGAGCCGGTCTTTGGAAAGAATAATGTTTCCGGCGGCATCCAGTGTTTCAACCTGACCGATCGGAGTATTCCCCTGGCCGTCCTGCTCAAAATGGCTTTCAAGCGCCGGCCACGCGCCGACATCGTCCCAATAAAAAGTACCGCAGGCCATCACGATGTTATCCGCTTTTTCCATCAGCGCATAATCGACCGATATTTTGCCGAGGCTCGGATAGGTCGCATCCATGCCCTCAATAATTTTCCCGTCTTTGGCGTAGCCGGTCAGCGTATCCATCAGCACCTTCATTTCAGGGCAGTGGCAGCTGAAGGCTTTTTCCAGCGACGGTACCGACCAGATAAACATGCCGGAATTCCAGAAGAAGCGCCCGGTCTGTAAATATTCCGCCGCCGTGGCTTCATCGGGCTTTTCAACGAAGCGGTCGGCTTTACGGAATTCAACGCCTTCGGCAGTTCCGAATTCCGCGCCGGAATCGATGTACCCGAAACCGGTTGCGGGATAGGTCGGTTTAATGCCGATGGTCACCAGAATATCGTTCTGTTCCGCCAGATCCATTCCGCCCTTCAGTGTCGCGGAAAATATGTCGAGATCGCCCATCACCTGATCAGCGGTCAACACAGCAAACACGCCGTGTTCATCTTTGGCCTTAACCAGCGCTCCGCCGCAGGCGACCGCAGCCGCCGTATCGCGCCCGATCGGTTCGCCGATAATATTTTCCGCCGGCAGCAGCGGTGCCGCTTTACGGGTTGCGTCGACCAGATCGGCGTTGGTCACCACAAAGACATTTTCCGGAGGAACCAATCCTTCGAGCCGGTCAACGGCCTGCGCAATCAACGGTTTATCGCCCACCAGCGCCAAAAGCTGTTTGGGTTGTTTCGAGGTGCTCAGCGGCCAGAACCGCTCCCCTTTTCCGCCCGCCATAATTACTGCATATCGTCCTGCCATTTGAACCTCAGTTTCAAGTGTTGAGTTTTAAGTTTTAAGGGATTCAGATCTGTTTAACGGCCTTCACCATTTCGCCGACAAAGCTTGCTGCATCGGCGCGGCCTTCGGCGGTGTGCGGATTATTATGAAATTTATTTACAATTGCGCTGCCGACCACGACGGCGTCGGCCAACTGCGCCGCATCGCGCGCCTGTTCGGGGGTTCCGATTCCGAAACCGAGCGCGACCGGCAGATTCGTACGGTCTTTAATCCGCTGAACCAGCGCCCCGGCGCCTTCGGCGATTTTATCCTGCACCCCGGTCACCCCTTCGCGCGAAACACAGTAAACAAACCCGTTCGCCCGCTTCACGATTTTATCGATGCGTTCATCCGGCGTAGTCGGCGTTACCAGTTGAATCGCGTTGAGTGAATTTTCGGCTAACGCTTTCCGGTACGGCCCCGCCTCTTCGAACGGAAGGTCGAGCAGCAGAAATCCGTCGATTCCCGCCTGCGCGGACTGCTGCATCGACTGGTCGAAACCGCGCGACATCAGCGGGTTCATGTAGGCATAAAAAATCATCGGGATTTCGGAGCGCTCCCGTATTTTTGAAATACAGCTCATAACGCCGTCAAAAGTTGAACCCGCTTCAAGCGCGCGCGTTGCCGCCTCCTGATTTACCCGCCCGTCGGCCAGCGGATCGGAAAAAGGCAGTCCCAGTTCCACAACATCCACCCCGGCATCTTCCAGCCGCAGCACAATATCCACCGTATCCGCCAAGTTCGGATCGCCCGCCGATAAATAAGCGACAAATCCCTTTTGGCCCTTTTTCGCCAGTTCCGCAAATTTCCGATCCACTCGTGTCTTTTTCATCTAAAAAATCCCGCGTTAAAAATAAGTCCGGATTCTACGGAAAATCCGCCCCAATGAAAGCGTCGGAACGACAAAAATAAGGGGAAAGGGGCGCGGGGAAAACCCGGTGCAATCCCAAAAGACAGAATAATGATAGCCAGGATTATTCAACAATATCCCCCAAAAGAATTATCCTGTCATTCCATGATCCTGTCTGGATAATCCGCTAAGCAGGAAAATGATTCCCAAGGCATACTTTCAACTTTCACCGTTCAAGTTTCACGTTTCAGGATTTCCCCCTTCCCGCGCCCATCCCCCCTTATGCCGGGATTATTTAGGGTTCCATTCCCCAAACTGATGCGGGAAGGTTTCGATGATTCCGCCCAATTGCTGCCGCAGTTTTTGACCGATGTTTTTGTATTCGGGGTTATCCCACAGGTTGTTCCGCTGCGCCGGATCGTCCGTTAAATGATAGAGCTGATCGGGATCGAATGCAGCGGGATGATCGGTCTGCATTTCGGCGGCTTTTGCCCCCCGTTCGCCGCCGGTATGCAGCATCGGATTCCCTTTGGACGGCGGCTCCATTCCGTCCGGAAAACGCAGGGCAATATATTGCCACTCTTTGGTAATCAGCCCGCGCGCAAAACCGAACTCAATCAAAACATGATCGCGTATTTCGGCCGACGGATTTGAAAAAAGAGGCGACAGGCTTTTCCCGTCGATCGGGTTGTTTTCCGGTAGCGATGCTCCGGAAACATCCACCAGTGTGGCGGCGATATCCAAACTTGAAACCAGACTTTCGGACACAGTTCCGGGCTTAATCACGCCGGGCCAACAGGCCGCCATCGGCACATGTGCGCCCTGCGCGAAGGGGGTGAATTTATCGACGCTCTGATGGTCGCTAACAAAAAGAATCAGCGTGTTTTCCGCCAGCTTCAGTTCATCCAGTTTATTCAGCAGCGCACCGATACTGTCATCCAGCCAGGTCAGCAGAGCCCCGTCCGGATGGGCCGTCGGCGCATGTTCGCGGAACCGTTTAATGACGTCATCGATCGGCGGCTGAACATCGGGTGATTTTTCGAGATAGCCCGACGGCGTTGCGAGCTGCTTTTCGCCGATTGTGTTCTGTTCGGTATGGCGGCCGAGAAGATCTTTCCCGAGGTTGTTTTTGTTCCCGACCGGCTTCGCCATCTGGCCGTGCGGAAGCGGGTTGGAATAGTAGAGCAGAAAGGGCTTCGTTTTATCGACCGAATCGAGAAATTCCAAAGCGCCTTCGGTAATCCACGGCGAATTAATCGCCTTCAGTTCATCGGGAATCGGCAACTGTTCCTTGTTGTCGTAATAGAGCCGCCCGACGAAATCGAACCCGTAGTTTTCCTTCACCCGCGCAACGGCGGCTTCATATTTTTCGCGGATCGCTTTTGCCGTTTCGGGGTCTTTCGGATCGCCCGAAACAATGTCGGGAATCGGGCGTTCGAGCGCAGTTTTATCGTTATGAATTTTCCCAAAAAGCGCGGTGGTGTATCCGGCCCGGCGCAACAGTTTACCGAACGTCCACTCGTCCGGCCCGATCGTCGGCGGGGTTTTCAGCGCATTCGCGGGACCTTTTCCCCACACGTTTTCAAAATTGAGCGGTGTTTCGGACGGCACGGTATTTTCCAAATCGCGGCACCGGCTCGCATACCGCCCGGTCAGTGTTGAATAGCGGCTCGGCACGCAGACCGGGCTGGTGACATAAGCGCGCTCAAAACGGATTCCGTTTTGAAAAAGGCGGTCAATATTCGGAGTCCACGTCAGCCGCCGTTCGTCAAACAGGCTGATTTCACTGAAGTCCAAATCATCCGTGTGAATCACAACGATATTCGGCCGCTGCTGAATGATGCTCATTTCCGGGCTTTCATTTTTAACGGCGGCGAGTTTGGTGTTCCGGAAATCAACCTTGGAAATCACCGTCTGCCCCGGCGTTCGCGGCCCGATATGAATACCGTGCATTCCGGCGGAATCGATCCGGCAGTTTAAAATCTGCGCGTTTACCGGCAGATCGCCCCCGCCGTCTTCATCGATTTTATTGTAAAGCTGAATCGCGGAATACGGACTCATAATCAGGTCGCAGTTTTTAACCGACACCTGTTTCACCGGGTGTCCGTGCGCCTCCAATTGAAGGGCCCCGTTGAACACGCCGCTCTTTTCCGCGCCGCAGCGGATCAGCGTTACATCTTCAATCGCAGTCGGGCCGGAAAAGGGCTGCGTCGGTGTTTTATAAATCTGCGTTGTTACCCGTACCCCGCAATGGCGCGGCGTATCTTTCACCACGCAGTTTTCGATCCGGTTATCCCCGCCCCCGGCAATTAAAAACCCGTTTGCCACCCACGGCGTTTCGACCGTGCAGCTGCGGATCGTGCAGTTTTGATTCGGCTCCATTTCCTCGCTTTCGGACGACCATAAAATCAGCCCGTCATCGCCCGAACCGCGGACGTGCACATTTTCGATCACCGCATTTTTGTGCCCGCCGCGCAGATTGATTCCGCCGGCAAACAGACTGCGCAGGCGGCAGTTTCTAATGGCGAGATCGCGCGCGTCATTGTGCATCACACTGTAAAACAGGGAGCCGTGCGCCGCATACAGGTTCCACAATTCAGCCCCTTTTCCGACGCGGCCCATAAAAATTACCGCCGAATTGCGGCTCGTCCCCATTGCATCCACCGCGAAATCCGACACCCGGATATTTTCGCCGACACACTGAAAAGCAATCCCTTCGCCGCGCAGTTCCGTATGCCACATTCCCGCGCCTTTCAAATGAACATTGCGCAGGCGGAAACGCTGGTATTCCGACTGCAATTCCAACGGATACGGTTTCGGGCTTTCAAAATCAAAAACACCGGGCGGAATCCAAATACCCGGATATTTTTTGCGGAACGCCTGCAGCAGCGCGGCTTCCAGCGCCGCGCTGTCATCTTTCCCGTCATCCGGCGCCGCGCCGAAATCGCAGAGGTTCAAATAGCCATCCGGCTTTATTTCCGGCGGCGGAATTTTTTCGAGCTCAATCAAATCAATAATGTAAAAAGGCGCCGAATCGTCCGCCGTTTTGCGCAGCTCAATTTTATCCCCCTTTTTGACCGGCGATTTCAGCCTTATGCGGAACGTATCGAAAAACTTTTTCGGGGTTCCGTTCGTCGGGGCATTTGACCACGTTGCCGGGCTTTCATTTTCATCGCCGTAAATCCAGGCGTATTTTGAAGTCAGATTCAGCGACTCCGTTTTTTCGCCGTTCACAAAAAGCGAAAGAGTCGCATTTATTCCGCCGCCGTTTTGCGCATCCGGAATACAAAACCGAACCGATAATCCATCGCCCTCTTCCGCCGCATTCCAGCTGACCGCATCGCCGGTTTTTTCCAGTTTAACCGCCATTCGCCCGACCGCCTCCGCTGCCGGGTTTTCAATCTTAAACGTCGGCCCCAAAAGCGTGCCCGAATAGATTCCGTCTTCGGCCTGAATTTCCTGCCAGCTGATTTGAGCGCCGCGCCCTTTCAAATCAACATCGCCGTTCGCCAGTGCGCAGACGGCACAAATAAAAATGCACGCTATATTCCGGAGCATGATTCAGCCTCCATTTTCGGGCCGGATTGATATTCACGGTTTAAACGGACGATTAAAAAGCGGAACGCGGCGATGCAGAGAATAAAGAGAACAGCCGCCCAAATCCACTTCGCGAAAAAGAGCGCCCCGAATCCGAAAAGACCCGCATACGAAAACAGAACGCCCAACCCGAAATTAACCGCATCGCGCCCGAAACAATCCGTCGGCCCGCAGCCGGCAATTTTCTGAATGGGTTTCCACGCGCCGTACGGGCGGACGGTTTTATAAAATTCCGCCAAATACTGCGGATCATCTTTCGGCAGCAGAAAACTCAAAACCACGCCGACCAGCGTTACAATCAAAACACCTAAAATATACTGCACCGCCCACTGCCCGTCGCCCGCGGTGATTCCGGCATATCCGCCGAGGCGTTCCATAAAAAACTGCGTCGGGGTTGAACCGAATCCCAGCGCGGGAAAAATCTTTGCATCAAAATGGAGCAGCAGCGCCACCGGCAGCGCCAGCACCTGCATCGTTAAATCCGCCCAGCCGTTCATTCGCCACCAATACCATTTCAGCACCATCGCAATGCCGATCATCGCATTGACCTTAAATCCGAACAGCAGCACTTCGAGAATATCGTCAAACGCCAGCGCCATCACAGAACCGAAAACCGCCGCAATCAGAACGGAAAAACGCATCACCCGAATATAGTGCTTATCCGCGCGGCCTTTCGCCAGATACGGGCGGTAAAGATCGTTCACCACAATGGCGGCGAATTCGTGCAGTTTCGTATCAACCGTAGAAAGAAACGCGCAGATGAACCCGGCGATCATCAGCCCTTTCAGCCCGACCGGCATGTATTCGCGGATCAGCATCGGATACGCCATTTCGGCATCGCTGACTTCTCCCAAAAGCAGCAGCGACGCAAACCCCGCAATCCACCACGGCCAGCCGCGCACCGCAAACGAAACAAACTGCTGCCAGATCCCGGCGAGCACCGCGTCGCGTTCATCTCTGGCCGCGAGGTAGCGCATATTCGTACTGCTCACCCCGGCCAACACAACCGGCGCCAAAAGGAACCAGACAAAAAAGGCCAGTGTCGGGCGCGGCGCAGCGTTTATATAATCGATCCCTGTTTTCATCGAAAGGGATTGAAGCCCGTCGGCCAGCCCGCTGCCCCACCCGACTTTTGCCAGCACGATAAACGTCAGAATGAAGGAACAGAACAGCGCGATGAAAAACTCGATGAAGTCCGTCGCAACCACCCCCCACAACCCGGCGGCGGCGGAATAGGCCACGGCAAAACCGATGATAATCAGAACGATAAAAACATCACTGGGTATTCCCTCGATTTTATCCGGCAGATCGATCAGCACCCGCGTCAGTTTCAGCATCGCCAGCAATCCGACCGACAGACTCAGGCCGGACTGAAACAGCGATGAATAGACCGCCTGCCAGATACGCGCCGCTTTCCCGGCCTTTCCGCCGTAGCGCACTTCCATCAGTTCGACCGGGGTTTTAATGCCGGATCGCCGCGCATACCGCACAAAAAAAACGGAGCACATCACCTGCCCGACAATGTACGACCAATAGAGCCACAAACCGCCCAGCCCCGTCAGCCGCGCGCGCCGTGCATTATGCAGCGGCGAATCGGAATTAAAGGCGGCGGCGCTGACAGACGTTCCGGCCAGCCACCACGGCAGTTTACGGCCCGCCAGTATAAATTCGTCCGAACTCGAACCCGCCCGTTTGGAAAAGAGGAAGCCGAGAAAAAGAATTCCGCACAGCGTCGCGACAATCGTGAGATAGTCGATCCAGCTCATGGTTTCATCCCTCTAATCACACTCAACATTTCCCGGCAGTCTCATTTTATACCAGCCGCAAAATTTTCACGGCACAACTCAATTCAATTGGAGGGCGAGGCTCTGTCCGAGCCGATCATCCGCAGTAAATGGCTCCGACGAAGCGTCGCCCTCCAATTTAATGACGCAAATTTTACAGCATTAAACGGATGTCAGGATAACGGGAAATACGGGTGCTTTTCCATATTTTAACGTCGCCTATTCTTCGCCGATGCGCAGGCGGATAAACTGCGAAGGCGTGTCCGAAACAGGGAGCTGATTGGTTACCGCCTCCATCCAGAAATCGACGGAACCGCTTCCTTGGAAAATAAAATCCGAGTTTGTCCACACATTGGAAAGCAGGTCTTCGGTATGTTCGAGTTCATAAACCAGTCCGGGTTCAAAGGTCTCCTTTTGCCGGAAATAAACATATTCAACGACACTGCCGCCTCTCGGATAAATCATCGGCCAATACCCGACATCCAGTGAATTGGTCGGATCGCCGCCGATGGCGAATTCATGCAGGTTAATCACGCCGTCGCCGTCGTCATCGCCGTCCGATCCCAGCAGCAAGCCGTAATCCTGCGCCCAGCTTTCATAGGGGGAAAGAGCGCTCGGAACCAAATGCGCGATAAAGCCGGGACCGCCGGCAATCGTATCCAGAATTGTGAAACGCGCGCTGCGCTGGCCGAACCGATAAGCACCATTTACGACGATTCCAACGCCGGTCACATCATTGAACGTCCGGCTGGCATACCCGCTGAGCGGAATTTCGGAAAAACCGGTTCCTCCGTTTGATGCCGGATTCCACGCCGTCCATTGAACGGTATTTGTTCCGTAAAGGATTTGATTCAATCCCTCGGCCATCGGCCGGCCGGAAACAAAATAATTCGCGCCGTTTCGAATGACAAACCGCGCATCCCCGTCATTCCGGAAGAGATCAACTGCAAGATAGCTGTTGGTTGATGCGTCAAATGCCATCGGGGTATTTT
>QKFE01000057.1 GCA_003252225.1 Kiritimatiellales bacterium
ATTTCGATGGTCTCGGACTGGTGAATCTGCTTGAAACGTTACTGGGAAACAGAACAGCATGATCATTCGGAACCGCCGTGGTACGGAACCGTATGCCCGGTGGTGGGAGAGCTTAGGGAGGGCAACCTCCCTCGGCTACTCGATCCGGTAATTGGCAACGTAGACGCGACGCCCTCGTCGCGTTCACGGCAGGCAAGGATGCCTGCGGTACGTATCGCCGCCATCTTGGCGGCCTTGCAAAAATGCGACGGGGGCGTCGCATCTACGTTTCAAGCGGCTCCTCGCAGATGGGTCGGAAATTCCTTTTTATGCCGCCCGCCGCGGTTTTTTCGGGGCGCAGAGTTTGGCCAGCAGGGTCTCAAACAGCAGTTCGTGCGGGATCGTTCCGCCGGAGAGCATCTGTTCGTGGGTATCGACCACCAGCTTTTTGCTCGCCGCCAGCCGGGTCACCGAATACGGCGCGGCCTGATTGGCTATTTTGGACGCGCGGAACCAGTGCATTTGCCGCGGATCGTCCGGCATCGTTTCAAAATAGCCGTCCATTTCCGGGTCGTTCGCCCACTGAATCCGGTTGCCGTTCATCCGCAGCCAGCCCATTTCCATATATTCGCGGAACCGCAGCAATTGATAGTACAGGTTTTCAAGCTGGATAATCAGCCCGACCGCCGTCTGTTTCTGGAAAAGCAGCTGCCGGAAAATACGGATTGCATCGCCCAGCCGCAGTTCCGCCACGGCATCCGTGAAATCCCACGCCGCCGCTTCGCCCGAAGCGGAAGTGATCAGCTGCACATCGGACAGCGTTATATTTTTATCGCCGCCTTTAAACAGCACCATCTTTTCGACTTCGTTCATAATCTGGCGGGTTTCAAAACCGGTGCGGTCAATAAACGCGTCGGACGCCGCCGTTTCGATCGAAAAGCCCTCGCGTTTGAATAGCGAGATCGCCCGCTTTAAGGCAACGGGCCGGGCTTCGTAGTCGCGCTCGGGAATATCGTATTCCTCGATTTCAACCGCCCCTTTCAACGCCTTATAAAACGCCGACCGTTTATCGATTCCCGGCGCGGACAAAACCAGAAACTGATCGGGCGCCAATCCCGCCTTCAAATCACCGCCCAATTCGCCGAGCAGCCGTTTGACCTGATCATTTTTCATGATCACCGCATTTTGTAAAAAAGCGACATCGCGAAACCAGACCACTTTTTTACCGCCGAAAAGACCCACCGTTCGGAACGCCGCGATACACTGATCAATCGCCGCAACCGCGTCGTCAATTTTCGCCGCACTGCCGTCAATAATTTCGAGCGAAAGCGCCTGCTCCGCCTCGGGGCATATTTCATCCACCTTCTTCCGGGCATTCAGTCCCACCAGATATTCATCGTTTCCGCAGTAAAAATATACGTTCTCCGCCATGCGCTACTTCCTTTTCCAATCCGGGGAAGATATGATCAAATGGCTTTTGATGAAAGAGCATTCAACAGAAGAGCGCAAAGCACGCTAAGTTTTCATTCCGCTCTTTGCGATCATTGCGAGCTTCTGTTTTAAATCGGAGAATCAGTATGCACGACACGATTTGGGCGCCGTGGCGCATTGAGTATATTTTGGGCAATAAAGAGGCCGGGTGTTTTCTCTGCCGAATGTTCGGCGAAGAAAATGACCGCGAGAATCTGCTTTTGAAACGGGGCAAAACCTGCGCCGTTGTGATGAACCGCTATCCGTACACAAGCGGCCATTTGATGGTGACCCCCTACCGCCACCTCGAAAACCTCGCCGACATGACGCCGGAAGAACGGCTGGAAATGACCGATCTTTCGATTGAGGCCGTTGAAATTTTAAAAGCCGAACTCAAACCGCACGGACTCAATTTGGGCTATAATCTGGGCGAAGCGGCCGGGGCCGGACTGAAAGACCACATCCACCAGCACATTGTTCCGCGCTGGACGGGCGACACCAATTTTATGCCGGTGCTTTCCGGCACCCGCGTGATGCCGCAGGCCCTGCTGGAGCAATACGACGTGCTTCATCCCCTTTTTAACCCGAAACAATAAACCGCAAAGAAACCAAGAACGCAAAGGGCCCCATATTTTGTTTTGCCTTTGGCTTCTTTGCGACTTTGCGGTGAATAATTGATTGATTGTGATGAGGAAAATCTTCCCCTTTCCCGTTGTGCCGGAAGGGGGATTCGTGTATCACCCTCCGCACTATGGAAGAGACGAAAAGCAAAAGAGTTGTAGCGATTGTCGGTCGCCCGAATGTCGGCAAGTCGGCGCTGTTTAACCGGCTGGTGGGACGACGTGTGTCGATTGTGCACGAGGAAGTGGGCGTGACCCGCGACCGCGTGGCGTGCGAGGCAAACTGGAACAGCGAACGGTTTGAACTGATTGATACCGGCGGATTGGGCCATTTCGACAGGCAGGTTTCGGAAGACCAGATTGTGGCCGGAACCGAAGCACAGGCCAAGATTGCCATCGCCGATGCTTCGTTCATCATTTTTGTGACCGATATTTCCGCCGGTCTCACCCCGCTCGATCAGGAAGTTGCGCGTATTCTGCACGAAAGCGGTCTGCCGGTTTTTCTCGCCGCAAATAAGGCCGATAATCCGGAGCGCGAGGAAGGCGTGTATGAATTCGACCAGCTCGGATTCCCGGCCTTCGCCGTATCCGCCATTCAAAACCGCGGGATAAATGAACTGATGGAGGAGCTGGTTCCGCAGCTTCCGAAGGAAGAAAATCCGACGGAAAAGAAACCGTTGCGCGTCGCCGTCGTAGGGCGTCCGAACGCCGGAAAATCGTCCTATATCAACCGCCTTTTAAAAGCGGATCGCGTGATTGTTTCGGATATTCCCGGAACCACGCGCGACAGCATCGAAATCCCGTTCACGATCGGCAAGGGTGTGACCGCCCGCCATTATGAACTGATCGATACAGCCGGGGTGCAAAAGGATACCCGCGGGAAAGGGGCGGTTGACTGGTTCAGTAATCTGCGTACCGATAAAGCCATCGAACGCGCCGATGTCGTACTGATGGTTTTGGACGCCGAAACCGGGCCGACGAGTACCGACAAAAAAGTCGCCGCAAAAATCATCGAGGCCCAAAAAGGGTGTATTCTGCTCGTCAACAAATGGGATCTGGCAGACGCGGAAGATGAAGTCACGCAGACCAAATACCTCCCTGCCCTGCGCGAAGCCCTGCCGTTTATGGGATTTGCCCCGGTCATTTTCGTTTCGGCCAAAAGCGGCTACAACATCAACCGATCCGTGGAAGCGATCGACTATGTCGCCGCGCAGACGCGCACCGAAATTACAACGGGTGTTTTAAACCGTGTTTTGGAAAAGGCCTGCGAGAAATATCCGCCGCCGGTAGCGAAAGGGAAACGGCTGAAGGTTTTCTACGCAACACAGACCGGAACCAATCCGATCTATTTTAAGGTTTTCGTGAATGAGCCGGATCATGCCCGCTCAAACTGGCTGGCCTATTTACAGAACCAGTTCCGCGAAGCCTTCGGCCTTGAAGGGGCGCCCATTTTCATCAAACTGGTCGCCCGATCCCGCCCGAAAAACTGATCCCGCTCATTTTTTGCGCGATTATGCTGCGGCGAATTCCCGCCCGCGCTGCAACGCGTTCGTTTTGCCGGGAATATTCTTATGGCACAGCGTCAGCAGCATGATGCAGAGCGAATCGAGTACCTGCGCCGATTCGTGGCCGATTGCCGTAATCTGAA
>QKFE01000187.1 GCA_003252225.1 Kiritimatiellales bacterium
CCGCATCGAGAAGCAGCAGAGCTCGTGCAAGCATTACCGTACGAGCGGCGCGTTTTCCCTTGCTCGACAACTCCTCCAGTTCCGTTCGTTCTTCTGTCGTCAATGTAACTTTGTATCGTGGTGCCATTTTGCCTCCTGTTAATTGGGAGCATTATGGCACACTCCTCATTTAATGCGAAGTATTAAGAAATATATTGTACTAGGCAACCGTCGCAGTATGCCGGATTCTGCTTGCGCCGCGAGGTTCTGTTGCCGGAGAATTGGCGGCAACAAAAGGACTTCGGATGAGTGTTTATTGGGTGGGATTGCTGGCCGGGTTGCTGATTCTCTCGGGGGGAGCTGAGTTTTTGGTGCGCGGAGGGGCGGCACTGGCGATACGGCTGGGGCTTTCGCCGCTCGCGGTGGGGCTGACGGTTGTCGCGTTCGGAACCAGTGCTCCGGAACTGCTGGTGAGTGTGCAGAGCGTGATGGAGGAATATGGCGATATTGCCGTGGGCAACGTCGTTGGTTCCAATATTTTCAACATTGCGGCGATTCTCGGGCTGGCTGCCGTGATTTGCCCGCTCCGGATTCAATCCACCCTGATCCGGTTCGATATTCCCGTGATGATCGCCGTAACGCTTGCCCTGAGTGCCGCATTGCTCTTTTTCTGTGTTCCGCAATGGGGCGGCGTTTTACTGATTTTGTTGCTCGGGGCATATACCTGGTTCATCATCCGTATGGCCCGGCGCGAACAGAATGACGCGGTCGGGTTGGAATTTCAACAGGCGGTGCCCGGTTCGCCCAAACGGCTTTGGGCTGATCTGGTGCTGGTTGCCCTCGGGCTGGCCATGCTGGGAGGCGGGGCAAAGCTGTTTGTGGATTGCTCGGTCGGCATCGCCCGGTCGTGGGGAATCAGTGAAGCGGTAATCGGTCTGACGCTGGTTTCGGCGGGGACGAGCCTCCCCGAACTGGCAACCTCGGTTGTGGCTGCACTGCGCAGGCAACCGGACATGGCGGTCGGCAATATCGTCGGTTCCAATATTTTCAACCTGCTTGGAATCTTCGGTGTTTCCGCCGCACTCCGTCCGCTGAACGCTCCCGGAATCGGCCTGACAGATCTCGGGGTAATGACGGTGTGTGCGCTGGTTCTGTTGCCGGTGGCCTGGAGCGGTCAGCGGATCAGCCGGATGGAAGGGGTTTTTCTGCTGTCACTTTACGTGGCCTATGTTTGGCTCCGATGGCCAAATTGAGTGCGGACGCCCGGATATTTCGAGTTTGGTAGCCTCTGGGTGCAATTTCATTTCCAAACCTGTTCTAAAGATCAGGTTTAGCTGATGCAGCGATTGGGTTATTTTTTCACAAATCAAAATAGGTTTTTGTATTTGAGGAGTGAATGATGATGAATACGCGAATACTCACGTCGGTTTTTTTGACCGGGCTGGTTTTTTCCGCTGCGGCTGCCGTAGTCTGGGAAGAGGATTTTGAGAGCCAAACGGTCGGAACAACCGGCGGAACCAACGCCGATTTGGGCACGACGGATATCCAGCCGGCGAACGGACTGACGGCGGAAGTGGCAACTGTTCCGGGCGGACTTTCCAGGCTGGCAGGGAAAGCGGCCCTGATTTCAACCACGGACAACAATTTTACGGCCATCCGATCAGGCAGTAATTTGAATCCGATCGATCTGACCGGGCTCAGTTTGTCGATTGACGATTGGTTTACACTTTCTTTCGATGTGTATATTCCCGCCCCGCTGGCGCGAGCCGTCGGCGATGTGCAGTTCCGCTGGAAAAACGGAGGTACGGATGACGGGTGGCCGATTATTTCAAGCGGCGCGACGCTGAGTGCGGGAGAGCATCATATTGTTTATTCCGGCACTTTTTCGGCGGATGTCGGTTTCGTTCCAACGGAAGTCCGCCCCTTTATCGGATTCGATCAGGGCAGCGTAACGGCGGGGTATGTCTATTTCGACAACCTGAAATTTGAAATCGGATCGGGGCCGGTTCCGCCGACACCCGGATGGACTTTTGACGATCTGAAAAACGGAACTGTTGCATCGACTCCGTATGTGAAATGGCAACATTTCGGGCCGGGGATGTCGGGCTATATCGACAAATTCTGGATCAACAACGGCGACCCGAATTGCATGTACGACGAACTCGATATGGGCAACGGCCATGTGACGCTGAACCGCGGCGAATACTGGACGAGTTATAAAGACATCGACGGCAACGGCGTGCCGAGCGGAATAACCGGTATTGAGTTTTCGTATCAGGATCCGGATTTCGGTCTGCTGATGGCGAAGGAGGGGATTTACCGGTCAACCAACCGCGGACGAAGCTGGGAATTTCTGGTCGATATCGATACATCCAATTCACAAATGCACAGTGTGCTGAAGGTCGATCCGAATAATGACAATGTGTGGTATATCGGCGCCGGCCAGCACTGGATGATTAAATCGACCCACTGGACAAAGGACGGGCTGCACTATTCGGTTGACGGGAATTATTCGGCCGGGTTCATTTTGAAATCGACCAACAAAGGACAGAGCTGGATAAAAATCACCTCGGTTTTTCCGGCGGATTCGGACTTCAGTAAAATCATCGTTGATCCGCGCAATTCAAATATCGTGTATGCCACCTGCCAGTACGGCCTCTATAAAAGCACCAATGCCGGTCTGAACTGGACGAAGCTTTCCGGCGGCGGTTTGCCGACGAATCCGCCGCGCGATCTCGGTTTCTATTATGACGGAACCGGTGAATTCCTGCTCTATTATCTGGCGATCACCCACTATGCAACATCCGGTGCAAACGTGCTGACTTCGGGTGGTGTGTATCGCAGTGGAGACGGCGGCGCAACCTGGGAAAATCTGACGGGCGATCTTGCAATTGATTTCACAAAGATCACGGCATTTAACAACACGAGCTGGGATTATCATCAGCGCTATTACCGTGCGGTTTCGTGGTATCTGCAAATGGATTACACCACGTTTAAAAACAACTATCACCTGCCGACGAGCACCTTCAGTCAGTTCACCCGCATTGCGGTCGATCCGACGAATAAAGACCGCATTTATCTCTCGCATAATTACAAGCACGACTATGCCTTCCCGCCCGGAAATATCTGGATGACGGAAAACGGCGGAACCAACTGGTTCGCCGCCGCGCGCGAAGGGCTCTATTGGAAAAATCAGACCGATAAGGCTTACTGGCAGTCGCGCGCCGTGCAGCCGCTCGGCGTAAATACCAAGTTCGCGCACGTGGAAAAAGAACACAATGAAGCGGATGATATCACGTCCGGCCCGCGCTTTGTTTTCTGCAATCAACTGGGCGAAGTTTACACCTGTTTTGCCCAGCAGATGATGCGCTCCATCGATCACGGAGTTACGTGGAATCAGATCGATGACGCCGAAACGGAAGAAGGGAACGGTCATTGGGTTGGACGGGGCAACAGCAACCTGCCCGGAGAAACCTTTAACCTACAGACCGGAACTCCGGGGATGTATTACTGGGGTAGCGGCGAGCATGGGCTGTGGATGAACACGGATGACGGCAATAAGATTTATCCCGGCGCCATTGCCGTGAAGCAGCTCACCGGACAAAGCCATGAAGATTGGGATTGGACCTCTATTTCGACAATCGCCGTACATCCGACCGATTCGAATACGGTCTACACCCTGCAATTCCGGCAGAATAAACGGGGTGAATTGTGGCGCTCGCAGAATCGGGGG
>QKFE01000265.1 GCA_003252225.1 Kiritimatiellales bacterium
TCGTTCCGCAGGATCCGGAAATTCCGCTCCTTTTGAATAAGGTTTATCCCTGCCACGAAGTGGTCAAAATCGATTACTTTCTTCCGGGCTGCCCGCCTTCGGCCGATACACTGTGGGCGGCGCTGACCGCGTTGCTGACGGATAAGCCGGTTGAACTGCCGTACGAACTGCTGAAATACGATTAGATAAATGAAGAATTCAGAATTTAGAATGAAGAATGGTTGCTCTACGACAGCATCTGCTAAAGGGTAACGCCGCCTAAGTTCCATAATTCTTCATTCTTAAATCTATATTCTTAATTTGAGGAGGAATTTATGACGACGAAAAAAATTGTAATTGAGCCGGTAACGCGCGTCGAAGGTCACGGCAAAGTGACGATTCTGCTGGATGAAAACGGCGACGTCAGTCAGGCGCGTTTGCACATCGTTGAGTTCCGCGGCTTTGAACGCTTTATTCAGGGCAGGCCCTATTGGGAAGTGCCGGTTCTTGTTCAGCGTCTTTGCGGCATATGCCCGGTAAGCCACCATCTGGCCGCGGCAAAAGCAATGGATGGAATTGTCGGGGTTGATCAATTGACGCCGCCGGCGGAAAAAATGCGGCGACTGATGCACTACGGCCAGATGTTCCAAAGCCACGCCCTGCATTTTTTCCACCTCGTTTCCCCCGACCTGCTTTTCGGATTCGATGCCGATCCGCTCGAACGAAACGTCATTGGCGTTGCGCAGAAATTCCCCGACCTCGCCGTACAGGGCGTGATGATGCGGAAATACGGACAGGAAATTATTAAGGCAACTGCCGGTAAAAAAATCCACGGCACCGGCGCAATTCCGGGAGGAATGAATAAAAACCTGTCGATTGAAGAGCGCGATGTTTTTCTGAAAGAGATCGACCAGATGATCGAGTGGTCGCGGGCATCCCTCAAAATCGCGAAGGATTACACGCTCGAACATTTGAATGATTTGGCGGATTTCGGTTCGTTCGATTCAAACCACGTCTGTCTGGTTCGTGAAGACGGCGCGATGGATCTTTATCACGGAAACCTGCGGGCGATCACCAAAGACGGCGCGACCATTTTTGATCAGGTCGATTACCAGAGCTATTTCAAATATATCGCCGAAGAGGTGAAGCCGTGGTCCTACATGAAATTCCCGTTCATCACGAGCATGGGGCCGGAAGAGGGCTGGTATCGTGTCGGTCCGCTGGCGCGGGTGAACGCGTGCGACTTTATCGATACCCCGGAAGCGGATGCCGCCCGGCAGGAGTTCATGGGTTTAACTGAAGGCAAACCGAACAACATTACAATGGCTTATCACTGGGCGCGAATGATTGAACTGCTGCATGCTGCCGAGAAAATACAGGCACTGCTGAATGATTCTGATTTGCAGGGCACCGATTTGGTCGTTAAAGGCGAACGGCGCGGAGAATCAGTCGGTCTGATTGAAGCACCGCGCGGAACCCTGTTCCATCATTATAAAGTCGATGAAAACGATCAGGTGACGATGGCAAATCTGATTGTTTCAACAACCAATAATAACACGCCGATGAATTTGGCCGTTGAAGGAGTTGCCCGTAAATATCTGTCGGGCGCGGAAATCACCGAAGGCCTGCTGAACCGGGTTGAGGTGGCGATCCGCGCGTATGATCCGTGCCTTTCCTGTGCAACGCATGCGATGGGTAAAATGCCGTTGATTATCGAACTCGAAGATGTCGCTGGAAACACAATCGACCGCCGTGTCCGCGACTGATCTTTTGAACCTGCGAAACGTAGACGCGACGCTCTCGTCGAGTTTTTTGCTAACGGTGAAGCGACGAGGGCGTCGCGTCTACGTTGCTCTGCTTAACCCAAACAGCATTCAATCATCTTCATGAATATTCTGGTTATAGGTTATGGAAATCCGGGGCGGCTGGATGACGGGCTTGGTCCGGCGTTTGCCGAAAAAATTGAAGCGCTGAATCTGCCCGGACTGACGGTTGAATCAAATTACCAGCTGAACATAGAAGATGCTGAACTGATCTCGAAATTTGATATCGTCGTTTTTGCCGATGCGTCAGTGGATGCGGACGCGCCGTTTGAATTCCGCCCGCTGGAACCCAAAGCACCGATGGTCGGATTTTCAAGCCACAGTATTACGGCGGAATCGCTGCTGGGGCTGGCTGAAAACCTGTTCAATGCAAAACCCCCGGCATTCGCAATGGCAATCCGGGGGTATGAATTCAATGAGTTCGGTGAAGTGCTGTCAGAAAAGGCAACTGCAAATCTTGCTGAAGCTGTGGCCTTTTTTATGCGGAAATATCCCGAGCTGTGATAAGTCCGAAAATGAATGAGCAGGGGAATTCCTTATAGCCAGTGGTTTGAGGAGTTAAGTCAGAGGAAGTTTTATGGTGAAGGTCGTTCCGTGCCCCAGCGTGCTGGTTGCTTCAATAGTGCCTCCGTGGGCTTCGATCAGAGTCTTGACGATGGACAGTCCGAGCCCGGTTCCGCCGTGTTCGCGGGAACGGGATTTATCGACACGGTAAAAGCGTTCAAATATATGGGGCAGGGCGTCGGGAGGAATTCCTTTGCCGTCATCGGAAATGGTCAGGTGTGCAGTTTTCCCGTCGTGCTGCAATCCGATGTGAATGGCGCAGCCTTTCGGATTGTGCGTGATGGCATTGTTGAGCAGGTTCATAATCGCCTGATGAATCCGGTTGCGGTCAATGTTGGCTGTCAGGCTGTTTTCGGGATTATTAAATGTAACCGGATGTTTCGGTGAAAGATGGTTGGCATCTTCGGCCGCTTCGGCGGTGATATCATTCAGGCTGTAGATTGTTTTTGCGAGGGAGTTGCCGAGGGCGTCGATTCGGGTTAGTTCGAGCAGGCTGTTTGCCATTGCTTTCATCCGCTCTCCTGCACGCAGGCAGGCGTTGAGAACGGTTTTGTATTCTTCGACGGAGCGGTCGCGTTTGAGAGCGGCCTGACACTGCGCAATCACGACCGCAATGGGTGTTCGCAGTTCGTGCGAAGCGTCGGCGGAAAACTGCTGCTGAAGCTGAATGAATTCATCCAGATGGTCGAAGGAGTTGTTGAGTGTGCCTGCGAGGGATGTCAGCTCGGCGGGGGCATCTGAAAGTTTAATCCGTTCCTGATGCCTGCCGGAGGCAATTGTTTCAGCTGTTTTGCTGATGAGTTTGATTGGCTGTAGAGTCCGGGTGATAATCAGCCATCCAATACTGACTTCGATCAGCAGCACAATGCATCCAATTATAACCAGCGAATTGAGCACAATTTTCATTTCGGCATACACTTTATCCAGCGGGCATCCAATGACGATCTGGATGTCGTGGTGAGGCTGCCGCAGTTCTCGGGAGTTTTTATAAGTGATGTGTTGCGGGGTGGAATCCGGCGCCGAAAAAATACCGCTGAACCGTTCCGGTTCCCAACCGTACCGCTCGGTTCCTTTCGGCGATTTTACAACGAGATACATCCGCTTTTTATCAAGATTGTCCAGAAATGTCCGGGCCTGCTGTTCCACTGGCTGCGGATGTTGCTGGAGGTGCTCCGGAGGTTCTCCGAACAGCGGAGGGGGGAGGCGGTTTGAGCGATCTTTGGGGTGGCGGTATGCGGACGTGCGCTGTTGGTTTTCAGGTGAGGCTATCGCAGGCATCACCGCCAGCAGAGTTTCTGATATTCCGGCCGGGGAGGCCGAAGGCGCGAAAGATTGTTCGATTACG
>QKFE01000372.1 GCA_003252225.1 Kiritimatiellales bacterium
GGCGGCTTTTCCACCTTCAGCGGGGTGTAAGGGAAACGCAGTTATCTTTTCGCCGCCCTCGAATCGGGGGCGGCTTTTTCTTTTTCCGGCGGACGATATCGGGCATAAACCCAACCCGGCAAAGCCGGAACCAAATTAACAGAAGTTCGCAAAGATCGCTAAGCTCCATTCTTTGCGGACTTTGCGTTCTTCTGTAAAAAAAATCCGTCGTAAACATGATAGGATTTGAATGAAGAGGGACTGAAAACGGAAATGACTCACCACGAATCGGCACGAATTGACACGAATCACCAATAATAGAGGGTTTTCTCAGGCACAGTTCGGCAGTCACTCTGCCGATGAGTTCCTCGTTTTTTGTAAAACGTTCTTCATTAGTGATTATTCGTGTAGATTCGTGGTTCCATTCACGAATTTAGGATAAAAACCGGCATGAAAATCTGCATTCTTTTCCCGGGGAAAATCAAACCCAAAGCACTGGCTGCCGCGCAGGATGAATATATCCGGCGGCTGAAAAGTTTCGGTGCGGATGTGGCCGAATATAAGGATGAAAAGGTTTCCGCGCGTTCGCCGGAACAGACCAAGGCGGCGGAGGCGGATCGTATTTTTAAACTGCTCAAAGAGGGCGATTTCCTGATCGCCTGCGATGAGCGGGGAAAGCCGGTGAAAACCCCGGAACTGGCGGAGCTGATTGAGGCGTCGCGGCGGGGCGGACATCCGTTCGGCGGAAAGCGGCGGATCGTTATTGTGGTCGGCGGCGCGCTCGGACTGGCGGAATCGGTCAGACAGAAAGCGGATGCGGTTTGGGCGCTTTCGTCGCTGGTGATGGCGGGCGGGATTGCGCGGGTTGTTTTGCTTGAAGGATTATACCGGGCGTTTACTGTCGTTGAAAACCATCCGTACCACAACGAATGAGGAGAAAAATAATGTTTGGTTTTAAACGAACCGTATTTTCACTGGCCGCTGTTTTCTGTCTTTCGCTTCCGTCCATCGCCGACAAAGAGGCGTGGAAAAAGTTTGTTCCGCCGGAAGATAAAAAGTTCGACTGGATTCAGCTGAATTCGGGCGAATGGCTGAAGGGCGAAATCAAGGTGATGTACAGCTATGTGCTTGAATTCGATTCCGATGAGTTGGGGCTGCTCGAACTCGATATGGACGACGTGAAGCTGATCCGCTCCTGCGACAACCAGCGGATTATGGTCGAAAAGGGCCGGCGCGAAACAGAAGTCCTGACCGGAAAACTACTGATCGACGGCGAAAAAGTGCACCTGACCGAAGGGGAGACGGTAAAGGAATTCAAACGGGCCAAACTGGTCTCCATCGCCGCCGGCGCGACCCGCGAACGCGACAACTGGTCCGGCTCTTTCTCTATCGGCGCAACCGCCCGCGGCGGCAATACTGAAACGTTCGACGCAACCGCAATGGTGAATATTAAGCGCCGCACGGCAATGACCCGCCTGAATGTCGACTATCTCGGCAATTACAGCGAAGCAATGACTTCCGGAAAAAACGACTCCGATAAAACCGCCAACAACCACCGCGTCTCCGGTCATTTCGACTGGTTTCTGACCAGCCGGTTTTACTGGCAGATCGTCAACGCCGAATATTACAGCGATCCGTTTGTCAACATTCGCGACCAGTACTCCGCCTCAACCGGATTGGGTTATGATCTCATCCGCACCTCGAAAACGGAATGGACTGTCAATGCCGGTGCCGGTTATCAGGAAACCAGATTTGATTCTGTTCCGGTCAACACGCCGTCGCATTCCGACTCCGCGTTCGGCTCTGTCGGAACACGGCTCGATCACGAAATCAACGGCGATCTCGATTTTCTTTACGACTATTCCGCCCGTTTCCTGAGCGAGGAAAACGGAACCTACACCCACCACATGCTGGCGAAGCTTTCGTATGAAGTCATTGCCGATTTTGAGATCGATATTTCCATTATCTGGGATCGCATCGAAGATCCGGCGCCCAGCGGGGATGTGGATGTGAACGGAAATCCGGTTGAAGTAAAACAGAACGATTACCAGCTCGTCGTCGGCATCGCCTACAGTTTCTAAATGGCGGGTAGGGCGGTTTCGACGAAACCGCCTCCTGATGTTTTCGACGCTTTCATCGAAACCGCCTTACCGCTTCTACTCATCAAAAATATGATCCCAGCGCGCGGGCATGCCCTGCGAGCCGTCGAACGGAATGACGGAGCTGTTTTTTGCGGTGACATTGCCTTTTGAATCGAGGCACTTTTCTTCGATTTTCAGCATCTCGGTTTTCGTGGGTTTGCCGGTGGCGGCCGAATACTGTTCCGGCGAAATGGTGGAAATGGTCAGCATCCGTTTCTGGTTGAACGGCAGGAATGCTTTGGTGATGGCGGGCTTGAGCTGGGTAACCTGATTTTCAGAGAGGATTTTTTCAAGTGCCTTTTCGTAGTTTTGCTGCAGTGAATTCGGCAGGGGAGCAATGTCGTAAATCATCGTGCTTTCCGAGTCGCCCATCAGAACAAGCTCCTTTTTTTCCGCCGCTTTAACGGCGTTCATGGTCTGATTTGCCAGATCCGTCATCTGTTGCATTTGGGCGTCGCTGAAACCCAGAAAGACGGCGAGTTCATTGTGCGGAATCAGCATACCGGGTTTATAGGAGAGGTTTTCAAAGGCGGCGTTTCCGCGGACGGTCCAGTTTTCGAGCAGGCGGTCGTAGCGGGCGGCTTTAGCTTCGAGCTGCCGTGTTTCTGTGAGCGTTGTTTTAATTTCGGCGGACAGTTTTTCCAGTTCGGAGAGCGCGGCATTCAGCCGGGTATTCTGTTCGGCGAGCAGCAGTGCTTCGGGCCCGGGTTCTTTCGGTTCCAAAATAACAGGAGCCGGTTGTTTGGTTTGACTCAATCCGAAGCCGATACCGGTTCCGGCTGCAATTCCGACGAGTAGAAAAACGATGGCTGTTTTATTCATGTGTCCCTCAAGATAATTGTGATCACGACAGCTTTGCGAGGGACTCTTTAAGGAGCAAGCAAAAAGTTAGCTGTCAGACGGCGGCAGGCCATATGGATACTGCGAACAAAGCAGCCCCGAATATTTTTCCGTGCAGATTGGGGGGTGGGGGCGCGGGGGAGGGGGCGTTATTTTTTAGCACCGGCTTTTTTGAGTTCAGCGGCGATCTCCGGGTATTTGTACGAATTCGCGCGGCGCAGCGCAGTGGAAAGCTGATCAAACGTGTAATAGCCCTCAGCAGCGTAATCCTTGAATTCCGCCTTCATTTCCGCATTCACGTCCGCGCCGAGCGCAATCAGCGTTTTAACCGCATCGAGGTGGCCTCCGCTGACGGCGAACATGAGCGGGGTGACGCCGAAATGCGACCGGGCGTTGATGTCCGCCCCTTTTGATTTGAGGTATTTGATCAGCTCGCTGTTGCCGCTTTTGGCCGCATAAAAAACAGCGCTGTATTTTCCGTCGGACGCAACTGAATTGCCGAACAGGGTGGATTCATTATTTGTGAAACGGGTGGTTGCGCCGATATCCGCCTTTTTCTTTTCGATCAGATATTTTGCCGCCGGAAAATTCCCCGCTTTACAGACATCCATCAGCATCGTTTCATTCTGCGTGGCGGCGACCCATTCGCCTTCGAGGTCATATTTCTGCACAATGTAGAGCCCGGCCTTTTCGTTTTTATTTTCAAACACCTCGTAAATCTCGCCCAGCGTCACCGCGCCGTTGGGCTGCCGTTCGGGCTCCATGATGTATTCAATGTTTTCGAGGATCTTCGGCGCATAGCGCTCGAACATTTTCTGGTTGCCTGCAATCGCGCTCAGATTGATCTCATTGAGTTCGAGATCGCCGTTTTTCTTGCGGAGCAGGTTATAGGTCTCTTCGTCGCCGTATTTCAGCGCCCAGTTCATCAGCTCGATATAATCCTTCTTTTCAAACGGGCGCTGTTTCGCGCGCAGGTTCATGAACTGGACTGTTCCGGCGCTGACGCCTTTTTCCATACAGAGCTGAATGCCTTCATCGACGTGTTTCGGATGCAGGTTCACCATTTCGGAGACCGGCAGTTTGAGCAGTATTTTCGCATCGTTCACCGTCAGCGGATCGCCCTCTTTATGCAGGCCCATAAACCGGACGGCGTTCTGCGGATTCTCATTCAGCGCCTTGTTGAAGTTTTCGCCGAAACCGACCGAAGCGATATCGAGCCGACCGTAATCATAACCCAATTCGAGTAGTCGGCAGGCCATCTGTTCATCCTTCACCTCCGAAAAAACATAGCTGCCCAGCACCGGCATAAAGCGTTCCGTCCGGCTGTCGAGCTTTTCAACGTCGGCGGCTTTCGGGGCATATTTCAGCAGGAACGCGACGCGCTCGCGGTCCTTTTTCGACAGCGCCAGCGTCATCTGTCCGCCGAAGAAACGGGCGTGCAGATTGTTGAAGGTTTTCATATCGATCAGCTCATTCAGCTTCGGCCCGAATGCCGTGAAGGTTTCGATGTGCGTATTGTAAAAATCAACATTCGAGGTTTTCACCGCTTCGTTCATAAAGGCCGGAAGCGTATCGGGTGCTTTCGCCAAAACCGGTTCGCGCCACGCTTCGCCGCAGGAGTAGATGTCGGCCAGCTCGGACTGATCCGTATTCGGAACCGCCCCGTTTTCCAGCGCCCATTTAAATTCGCCGAGTTCCTCCGCGGTGACGGCCAGCGAATAAACCTGCTGCGCAACCGGCTGTAATTTTTCCGGCGGAATTTCCTCTTTACGGAGTTCTTTGATTTTTTCCTTCGCCTGTCGCATTGGGCTTTTTGCCGCCGGTTCCGCACCCGGCTGGGCCGGTTTTTCCTTCGAGCATCCCGCCAAAAGAACCAATAAAATCAGGCTGATCCACTTTATCTTTTTCATATTCAAACCCCGTTTATCACATTAAAGCCGATCTTTGTAACACAGCTTTCCGGCCATTCCAACCTCTGCGACGGCAATCCTTGGCAACCGGCGGGGAAAGGGATAGATTCGCCCGATGTTCAGCATACCGCCCAAACTGATTTTTCCGCTCAGCGTGCTTTTCGCCGCGCTCGGCAGCCTGCTGGTTTGGGCGCTGATGGATTTCCCGCTGACCGGAATTGACGACGCCGACATCTTTTTTGTTTATGCCCGCCATTTTGCCGACCGCCACGGGCTGGTTTATAATATCGGCGATCCGCCCGTCGAAGGTTTCACCTCCCTGTTTTGGACGCTGATCTGTTCCGCCGGATATTTCGTTTTCAGCCGCATCGAATGGCTCCTTTTCACCCTCAATATTTTAATGGGCGGTTTCATCGTTTCCGCCTGTCTGCGCCGTGCAAAACACCCTCTATTTTTTCTCGCCTTCATGGCCGCCGCGCCCGCCTGGTTTGCGTGGTGCCAATTAACGCTGATGGAATCCGGCCTCTGGTGCCTGCTCATCACCGCCTCCATTTTAGCCGTCGCCGAACAGCGGGTGAAAACCTTCGCCGCGCTGCTGCCCCTGCTGCTCATCACCCGCCCCGAATCGATGCTGTGGGGCGCGTGGCTCATTTTCATCCTCATCGTATCCGCCGATCGGGAAAAACGGAAAACAGCCGCTATTTTTCTCCCGCTGATTTACCTCCTTTCGCTCGGCGCACTCATCGCCTTCCGCCTCGCGTATTTCGGTTACCCCGTCCCCAACACCTACTACGCCAAAGTCTCCCCCGATTTCCTCTCCAACCTCGCCGCCGGATTTTCCTATTTCACCCGCTATTTCATCAGCAGCCCCGCCGTCGCAATTGCACTCCTTCTTTCCGGCTGGGCACTCTTTAAGGGGGGAAGGGGCGCGGGGAAACCCCGGCTTATTTTATTCGCCCTCCTGCCCGGAATCGGAATCCCCGTCCTCGTCGGCGGCGACCACTTCGGCGCCTTCCGTTTTTATCAGCCCCTCTGGCCGCTCCTCTGTTTAATTGTGGCGAATTCCGGCGATGAAATAGCGGTGTTTTTGGAAAAGGTAGGGCGCTTTCGACGAAAGCGCCGCGGACGGTTCGTCGAACCGTCCCTACCCATTTTCTGCTCCCTTTTAATCCTTTCCGGTTGGGTTCTTTTTCATTTCACCGCTCATCTCAAACACGAATTCCGGATCGCGCGCGAAGGGCGCGAAAACGGCGATAAATTGACCGCCATGTTCAACGACCTCGAATACTGGCCGACCGTCGCCGTCATCACCGCCGGCGGAAATAAGCTTCATTACGACGGCCGCGTGCTCGACTTAATGGGGCTCAATTGGCCCGAAATGGCCCACGCCGAACGGCAGCCCGGCGGCGATAAAAACCACTCCGCGTTCAATCGAGAGGTGTTTTACCGCTGGATGCCCGATATTCTTTTGTGCGGCGATTCCGCCGAATTCGACAACCGCGTTCTCAAAGGGCTGCACAACGAAATCGTTTTCAACACCTACTACCGCAAATGCACCATCCACCGAAACGGGGAGTCGCTCAACGCCTGCTATAAAATCGATTTCCTCTTCGACCTGCCCGCAAAAGGCAACGCCCGGCCCGGCGAATAAACCGCGCACTTGAATGCCGGGATGGCAAAAGGTATTAAGGGGTGTTTAGAGAGGACGTTTCGATGGTTGATTTACAGATTTGGCTGAAAGAACAGAGGGTGGCGGCAGACGCATACGATGCGGATCAGCTGCTGAACCGCTTTATCGGTGAAATGGAAAAAGGGCTCAACGGCGAAGCGGGGTCGCTGGCGATGATTCCCGCCTATGTCGGCACAGACGGAACGGTTCCGATAAACAAACCGGTGGCTGTGATTGATGCCGGCGGAACCAACCTGCGTATCTGTATCGCCCGGTTTAATGAAGCCCGCGAAATCGAACTCGCCCACTTTTCAAAACAGCCGATGCCGGGGCGCGACCGCGAAATCTCCGCCGCTGAATTTTATTCAGTTCTCGCCGAGGCACTGGTTCCGCTTGCCGGTCAGTTTGAATCGATCGGGTTCTGTTTTTCCTATCCGGCGGCGATTCTGCCCGATTTCGACGGGCGGCTGCTGCACTGGACGAAAGAGATTAAAATCCCCGAACTCGTCGGCAAGCACATCGGATCCGGTTTAATTGAAGAACTCGAAATGCACGGTGTTTTTGGAAAGAACGTGGTTGTATTGAACGACACGGTCGCCTGCCTGCTCGCCGGGCTGGCAAAAGGGCAGACGTTTAATGCTTCGTCATACATCGGGTTTATTCTGGGAACCGGAACCAATACCGCCTATGTCGAAAAAAATGAAAACATCGGCAAACTCGCCGGCTATCTCGGCGGCGGATCGCAGGTGATCAACGTCGAATCCGGCGGATTCGCCGCGTTTAAACGCGGGGCTTGCGATTTGGCGATTGATGATGAAAGCGAAAATCCGGGCGGGCATGTTTTTGAAAAGGTGATTTCGGGCGTTTATATGGGCGCGCTGACGCTCGGGCTTTTGCAGGCGCTGATCGATACAAACCGGTTTTCCGATGCCGGCGCTGCGGCGCTCTCCGTGATGAATGAGCTTTCGACGATTCACATCGATAATCTGTTGGCGGAAAACGGCCGCGATACCGGGGTGTTGGGTTCGGAGGCCTTTACGGATTCCGACCGCGAAATCATGAAAACGGTGTTTGCTTCCGTGGTGGATCGGGCGGCGTTGCTGACGGCGGTGAATATTGCTGCGGCCGTTGTGAAAAGCGGGGCGGGGCGGTCGGCGGAAAATCCGGTCTGTGTGAATATCGACGGATCGACCTATTACAAAACGTTCGGACTGGCCGATAAAGTTCAGGCGCATTTAAAGCAGCTGCTTGGCGCGCGCGGTCTGCATATCCGCTGTATTCAGGTGGATGATGCGCCCGTTGTCGGCGCGGCCATCGCCGGGCTCACCGCGTTTTAAATCGGCAGCTCTCGCGAAGACGCAAAGGCTCGAAGCTGGACGGACTTCTTTGCGGTCTTCGCGGTTTTGTGAGGGGATTGTTTTATTTCCCCCCTTTCTCCCCCGGCCCCCCTCTTTCCCCCGGGCCTATGCGCCTATGCGCCGATGCGCAGGGCAATGGCGGTGACGGTGTTGAAAATGGCGTGAATGCCGATGGGAACCCATAGTGTTTGGGTGCGCCAGTAGCTTAAACAGAGGGTGGCGGAGAGGAGCATCAGCGGGACAAAGGAGGGCAGGTGGAAGTGCATCACTGCGAAACAGGCGGAAATAATCAGCATTCCGGGAATCAGCCCTGTTTTTTGAACGAGGTAGGGGAAGAAGATGCCGCGAAACAGGATCTCTTCGTAAATGGGGGCGATGATGACGGCCATGGCGGTGTAGCTGATTTGAAGCCAGTTGATTTCCTGCTGGAGTACCTGCGCGACGTCCTGCAGTTCGTTTTCCTGCCCGCGGATCCATTCGAGCAGCCATTGGTAACTGTATGAGGTGAGCAGGATGAGCGGCATGGCGGCGAAATAGAGCAGCGGGGCGAGCCGGATCTGTTTGAAGGTTTTCCGGTTGAGGCCGAAGAGGCTGCCCGCTGTTTCGCCGTGTTTTCCGATAAGTTTAAAAATGAGTCCGGTGATGATGGCGTACAGAATGAGGGTGACGGCCAGCCGTACGAGGGGAATATCCTCTTCGTAGAAAAATTGGCCGATGGTGCCGGCGAGAAGATTGAGGGAAAGCAGGGTGAAAAGAAGCAGCCCGATGTGGCCGGTATTCCATGAACGGCTGATGAGTGAATCGGTCAGCAGTCGGGTTTCGGGCGGATGGCGGCGGTGCAGTATTCCGGCAACCGGCAGAGCGATGAGGCCGCCGATGAGAACTGCCAGATTCATGATGAGGGGGAGAAACTCTTCCATTCGGCCCATATTAGGCGGGCGATTTTCGAAATCAATTGCGAAAAGGAAAATCGGGTTTTATGGTGGCCGCATGATTTCGCCGGAAAAATATGAAAAGCTGTATGAGCGGATGGAAGGGCTGGGGATTCTTGAGCCGGATCTGGAGGAGCATTTTATCCGCGGGTCGGGCAGCGGCGGGCAGAAAATCAATAAAACCTCGTCGTGCGTGCAGTTGATTCATCAACCGAGCGGAACCGAAATCCGCTGCCAGAAAACGCGGTCGCAGGCGGATAACCGCTACTGGGCCCGCCGCGAACTGTGCGACCGGATCGAGGAAAAAGTGCTGGGCGAAAAGAGCGCGAAACAGCAGGAAGCCGAAAAAATACGCCGCCAGAAACGCCGCCGTTCCCGCCGCGCGAAAGTACGGATGCTGGATGATAAAACGAAACAGGGGCAGAAAAAGCAGCTCCGCCGCCGTGTCCAGCCGGGAGAGTGACTTTCGTCATTTTTATTATACGAAAGTGTGCCTATGAAAGTATTCCGAATCCTTGTTTATCTCAGCGTTGTTTTTGCCGTGTCATTCGCGGTGATTTCTTTTTTGCCGTCGGAACCGCAAGAAGAGTGGGAGGCGCACCAGCTTCCGAAGCTGCAACGCTTTGCCCCGGATCAGCTTGACTCGATGCCAGGCCCGATGGAGAGCGAACCGGGCTGCTTGGACGGAAATGAAGAGTTTTTCCGGTTTAAGGACGGCGGGTGGGTTTATGTTATTTATCACCCGACCCATTCGGAGCAGTCCGGAAAAACCGGCGGGATGGCTTTGGCGATTGACAACGACAGGAATATTTTCTCTTCCGCCGCATCGTTTTGCGATGGGTTGTATGAAGAATTCAAGCCGAAGTATTTCCTGAAAAACGATTCCATCCGGCGTGTTGAAAACACCAGCCGAATGGAAAATATGGAACACTTCCTCTGCCTGTCCGAGTGGCACAGGCGGAACTGACCGCTTTATTCCAGCGACGCGCAGACACCGCTTTCGCAAAATACAAACGGCACTTTAATGAAGGCGATTTTGTTGCCGATCAGTTCGGCTTCGGCTTCGGAGGCGGCTTTGATTGCTTCGTCGCGCAGGTGCATATCGCCGTGACTGGCGCGGATGGCGGCTTCGACCGATTTGGCTTTCGTGGCTTTAATGATTTCCGCCATTTCAAAGAGGCCGAGCAGCAGATTGGCGCCGTAGCCGCGGCCGATTACGTCGTAGCCGGGGCGTCCGAAACCGTGATCGGACTGCGGGGCGTGGTCGGGGCGGAAAACACCCTGCCAGCCGAGATCAACCAGTGTATGCACCACTTTGGCCAGCTCTTCGCGGTGCGCGGCGTGGTGGCCTTCGCGGAAGTTTTTACCGTCGGTTTCGATCGGCCGCAGGTGAATGTGCGGGAAAATCTCTTCCATCGACATCCCTTTGAGGCGGCCGTATTCGGCGATTTCGCGGATGACGGCGGTGATGTCGCGGTTTTTCTCGTTGGCCATCAGCGAGCCGATGCACATATTCACACCGCAGCCGTGATCGAGCAGGAATTTATAGCCCTCCGAACCGCCGACGGCGCGCGGGGTGCCGAGGAAGGGGGAAAACGCGGGGTCGTCGGCGTGGCAGCAGAGGCGGACGCCGGCGGCATTGGCAACGGGTACAACCGCGTCGAGAAAATAGGCGATATGTTCCTGCAGCTCTTCAATCGACATGCCCTCATATTTTGAAACTGCGGCGCGGAAATCGTCGAGCGTGAAGCCTTCCTGTGCACCGGGCAGTCCGGCGGTAATCATACGGATGAGTTCTTCCTGCCGGACGGGGTCATTTTCGAGGTAGGTTTTCCAGTATTTCCGGGCTTCTTCCACCTCTTCTTCGGTGAAGGAGCCGTCGTCGATATAGCCCTGTTCGGAATCGTGGCGTTTGAGCAGGAAAATATCGAAAGCGGCGAAAGCGGCGTGGATATATTTCAGCGTTTTCGATCCGTCGGGCAGCGTGGCGATATCGGTGCGGGTCCAGTCAGCCACCAGCATAAAATTACCGACCACGTTGTTGACGCCGAAACGGCCGAGGTTTTGGAGGCTGGTTTTGTAGTTTTTAATATGCTTCACCCGGTTCGGGCTGCCGTTTTTGATGTCTTCGGTGAAAACCAGACTTTCGGCGGTATCCCAAACCAGACCGGTGCGTTTCCCGTTGATCTGATACCACTGATAGAGCTTCATCCCTTCGGTTTCCGGCGCTGGTCTCGGCTCTCGTCCTGGCCCTGGCGGCGCCGGCCGGGGCCGCCCCGGAGCCGGGGGCGGGGCCCTTCAACCTGACGCTGTTCCACACCAACGACACCCACAGCCAGCTCTTTCCCCGACCGGCGTCCTGGCGCGACGACGGGCGGATGGTCGGCGGCGTCGTGCCCCTGGCCTGGCACCTGGCCGACCAGAGACGCAGTGTCGCGGCCGACATCCTCGTCGACGCCGGCGACTTCATGACCGGCAATCCCGTCTGCAGCCTGCGCGAGGACGGCGTGCCGGGTGCGGCCGTCGCCCGTCTCCTGTCCCTGGCGGGATACGACGTGGGCCTCGTGGGCAACCACGAGTTCGACATCGGGCTGGCCGACCTGAAGCGCCTGGCGGCGCGCTTCGACTATCCCCTGCTGGCGGCGGACATCCTCGACGCCGACGGCGAGCCGGTCTTCCGCGCCGAGCCCGTGGTGCTCGAGCGCGGCGGCCTGCGCATCGGGGTCATGGGCGTCTCGTGCGGGACCATGGACGAGCTGGTGGCGCCGTCGCGGCTGGAGGGCGCGGTCATGGCCGATCAGGCGGCCGTGCTGCGCGCGCAGGCGGCGGCCCTCGACCCGGACACCGACCTGCTGGTGGTCCTGTCCCACAACGGGGTGGACGGCGACCGCGCGCTGGCCGAGCGCCTGTCCGGCGCGGGCATCGATGTCATCGTCGGCGGCCACAGCCACACCCGCCTGAAGGAGCCCGTGCTGGTGGGCGACATCCTCATCGTGCAGGCGGGCGCCAACCTGACCAACCTGGGCCGGCTCGACCTGCAGGTCGCGGACGACCGCGTCGTCGGCTACCGGGGCTCCCTCATCGACCTGTGGTCCGACGGCACCTCGGGCGGTGCGGAGCTGGACGGCCTGGCGGCCTCCTACGAACGCCGCGTGCACGAGGAGTACGGCCGCCGGCTGGGCGCTGCGGCCGCCGCGCTGGACAAGGGGCGCGGCGAGCACCCGCTGGGCGACTGGCTGGCCGACGTGCTGCGCGCCGACGCGGGGGCCGACGTGGCCCTGATCAACTCGGGCGGCATCCGGCGCGGGTTGCCCGCCGGTCCGGTCACCGCCCTGGACATCCACGAGATGCTGCCCTTCGCCAACACCCTGGTCACGGTGGACATGACCGGCGATGAGCTGGCTGCCGTGGTGAGGCAAAACGCCGCCGCCCAGATGGACGGCGGCCACGGCATCCTGCAGGTGTCCGGCGTCAGCTACCGCTTCCGCGCCGCGCCCGACGGAGGCGTCGAGATGGAGGAGATCCGCGTCGGCAGCGACCCGCTGGATCCGGCGCGCAACTACGTGGTGGCCATGCCCGACTACGTGGCCCTGATGGCGCACGTCTACCTGGATCGCGAGGTGCCTCCCATGACCGACACCGGCCGGGAGCTGAGCGCCGTCGTCATGGCGGCCGTCGAGCGGGCCGGCACCGTAACGCCGCCCGTCGCCGGGCGCATCGTCAGGACGGATGAACCATGAGCGAGACCTACGACGACCTGTACCTGCAGCCCGACTACTTCGGCGCCGACGCCTCGCCGCTGCTGACCGAGTTCGCCCATCTGCTGCCGTCCGGGGCCCAGGTGCTGGACCTGGGCGTGGGGCAGGGGCGCAACGCGCTGTCGCTGGCGGAGCGGGGCTGCGCCGTGACCGGCCTGGACACGTCGCGGCGGGCGCTGGAGATGACCGCGGCGCAGGCCGACGCCCGGGGGCTGCGGCTGAGCCTGGTGCGGCAGGACGTGCTGACCTACGACCCGCCCCGGTCGTTCGACGCCGTGCTGTGCTTCGGCCTGCTGCAGATGATGTCGCCCGCGGCGGCGGCGTCGCTGATCGTGCGCCTGCACCTGTGGACGCGCCCCGGGGGCGCCGTCTTCCTGACCGCCTGGCACACGGGGGATCCCTCGTTCGCCGAGCTGCAGCGCGACTGGCGGCGCACCGGCCGCAACGCCTTCCTGGCGCCCGACGGCGAACGTCACCGGCGGTTCCTGGCCTCGGGCGAGCTGCGCTCGCTGTTCCCCGGCTGGTCGGTGGCGCACTACACCGAAGGGATGGGCCCCGCGCACCGGCACGGCGACGGGCCCGAGGAGCGGCACGGCGAGGTGACGGCGGTGCTGATCAATCCGCTGCAGGTCTGACACGGACCTGCCGCCGGCGTTCCGCTAGGTCGGCAGGTCGCCGCGCAGCCACCAGCGCCGCCGCAGGGCGTAGGCGGCCAGCCCCAGGGCCGCCGCCGCCGCGACGGTCAAGGGCAGCGAGAGCGACGTCGGCATCCGGCCCAGAAGGGCGTGACCGACGATGAAGGCCGGGGGCACGGCGATACCCGCCTGGATCGACCGGGAGCGGGGCCACAGGGCCATGATCGACCACGTCGCCGCGACGACCAGCGCGGGCAGCCACAGCACGTGCGGGCGGGCATTGACGAAGGCCGCGGGCGTGCCCCGCCAGTCGATGGTGGGCGCCGTTGCCGCCACCAGTTCCAGGACCCCCCAGGTCAGGACGGCGCCGACCGTGCAGGCGATCGCCAGCACGGCCACGAACATCGTCTCGGCCCGCAGGCCAAGTCGCCGCGCCGTCGATCCGGGCAGTGCGGGGACCAACACCATGCCCAGACCGAACAGGGGCCACAGGGCCCACTGGTAGGCCAGGCCCACGAACCAGCGGTCCATCATCCCGTGCTCCAGTCCCCGCCC
>QKFE01000012.1 GCA_003252225.1 Kiritimatiellales bacterium
AAATCCCGATATTTATCCGCCGTATCTATAAAGATGATATTATATGCCGATGCTTAACGGCGCAAAAAAACCTCTCCGCTGAAAACGAAGAGGTTGGTCAAACGTGCTTTCGGAAAGCTTAGTTTGTTGAAGCGGCAGGTATTTCGATAGGAGCAGATTCCGTATCAATTACCGGCGCGCCGAGATCGAGTCCCTCAACAGGCTGGCTCTGCATGGCCGAGGGCTGAACCGGATCGGATTCAACGCTGTCCATCAGCGTAGCTTCATTCTGCGCAAACAGTACGCCGAGAATCAGCGTGCTGGCCATAAAAACAGAGCCGATCACCACCGTTGCGCGCGACAGGACATTACCCGCACGGGCACCGAAAAGCGACTCCCCTGCACCGGCGCCAAAAGCGAGGCCCAACCCTTCGCTTTTGGATTTCTGCAACAGAATCAGCCCGATGAGCATCAGACAGCAGAGAACCAACACAACAATAAACAGTGCCTTTAAAAAGATCATTTTCGTTTCCCCTTTAAATTACAGCGCAGCTTTCACAATCGCTGCAAATGATGTGGCGTCCAGCGCCGCGCCGCCGATCAGTCCGCCGTCGATATCGGGCTGGGAGAGCAGCTCTTCCGCATTGGCCGGTTTCATGGATCCGCCGTACTGAATACGCACCGCGTTGGCCGCTTCTGCGCCGACCATATCTTTAACAACCCCGCGGATAAACGCGTGGACTTCCTGCGCCTGTTCGGCCGTCGCGGTTTTACCGGTACCGATCGCCCAGACCGGCTCGTACGCAATTACGAGTTCCGTGTAGGCCGAAGCCGGAACATCTTTGAGTCCTTCGCGGATCTGCACTTCAACCACTTTTTCGGTTTCGTTCGCTTCGCGCTGTGCGAGCGTTTCGCCGACGCAGAGGATCGGGCGGAGGTTTTTCTCAAGGGCTTTAAGCACCTTTTTATTAATCCAGAAATCGTTTTCCTTGTAATATTCACGGCGTTCGCTGTGGCCGAGGATGACGTAACGAACGAAGAGTTCTTTCAGCATGGTGTGGCAGATTTCGCCGGTATAAGCGCCTTCGTCTTCGGAAGACATATTCTGCGCGCCGACCGCGATCTGCGTTTCGGAAACCACATCGCTCACTGATTTCAGTGCGGTAAACGGAGGGCAGAGCACCACATCAACCTCCGTGCAGGCGGCCAGATCCAGCTTTATGCCGTTCGCCAGCTCAACAGCTTCCCCGATGGTTTTATTCATCTTCCAGTTTCCGGCGATAATTTTCTTTCTCATTAAAGGTCTCCGTTTCCTTGAAATTCAACAGTTACAATGGGTTTACTCAAAAAATGAACGGGGAATTTAGCGGAACCCGCCGCCGTTGGCAAAGTCGAAAAACAGCAAAAATACCCTCAATTTTTGAAAAACAACCCCGCCAACGCAAAGGGAGAGAGGGGGGCCGGGGGAGAGAGGGAAATTGAAATGGGAAACCCGAAACTCAAAACGTGATTCGTGAAAAATAAAAGGGGTGAAATCAAAAGCAAAATTGGCCTAACCGGCTTTCAAATTTCAAGTTTCCCATTTCAGGTTTCCTGTACCCCCCTTCCCGCGCCCATCCCCCCTACTTTGTCGGGATTTCAGAGCGATGATTTTTTCACTTTATAAAGCATCCAGGCGGCGAGGGTTTTGGCGTCCTGTATTTCGTTGGCGCGGATTTTGGCGTCCATTTCGGTTTCGGTCAGCATAACCGTTTCGATGCGTTCATCGTCATCGAAAGAGGTGGATCCGCGTTCCCCCACGTTGGCAAAAAAGACGTCAATGCGTTCGGTGCAGTAGCCGACGCTGGGGTAAATGGGGCCGAGCAGTTCGAGGGTTTCGGCGATGCAACCGGTCTCTTCCTGTAGCTCGCGCTTGGCGGAAACGGCTTCGTCTTCGTCGGGGTCGCAGTTGCCGGCGACGACTTCAAAGCAGATGCGCTCCATCGGTTTGCGGAATTGGCGGATAAATACAAACCGGTCGTCCGGCAATTGGGCGATAATGGCGACGGCGACACCGTGCTGTACAATTTCGCGGACGGAACGCCGCCCGTTTTCGAGTTCCACTTCGAGCACATCGACACTGAGAATGCGCCCTTCAAATACGGTCTTTTTTGAAATCGTCTTTTCGTTCATTGCTTTCCGGCTCCTTTATCGGCGAGTTTGTATACACTGCAGACGACGTTGCGGACATATTGTTCGTCGGAAATATCGTCGGTGACTTCCGGCGGGAATTTCACGAGGCCCTGAAAATGGGCGGCAAGTTCTCTGAACACTGTCAACCGGGCCGTATCCTCGAATTCGTTGCGGCGCATCAGCGCGGATGCGGCGAGTGAGGCTTCGCGGGGGGTAATCAGCGAGCAGAGCCGTGCTTCCAGATAGGGATATTGGCTGAAGGAGTTGTATTTTGCGCCGCCGATTTCATCGATATCCGGCGCGGCTACCCGCGGCTGGCGCACAACGATGGTTCCGGCGGCGAGATCGCCCAGCCGCTGCGAACGCGAATTGAGCAGGGAAGCGGTTCCGCCGACAAAATAGAACACCGGGAGCTGATCGACAAAGCGGAGCAGATTGCGGACAACCACCTGCGGAAAATGCAGCGTCAATCCGTTTTCATCGACCACACGGAGCCGCAGCAGCCGCTTGCCCGGCGTCTGCCCGTTCCACAGCCATTCAAAGGCAATACTGTAACCGACTGTTAAAATGAACCCGATGATGAACCAGAGCGCGAAGGCGAAATCGGGGCTGATGACGATGAGCATCAGAAGAAGCCATTGCAGAAGGGTTGTGGCGGCAGTGATGGCCAGCGCGTCGATCAGCCACGCGAGCATCCGGACAATCGGGCTGGCGAGCAGCAGCGAAAATACAACGCCTTCCGGCGTGCGGATATTCTGCGTATGGAATTTACTCGTTTTCATCGCCCGCCATTAAAATATCGCCCGCTTTCGCCCGGCGGAATGTACGGCCGCTCAGCCCGAGGAAACTGAACAGCAGAATGAGTTCAATCATGCCGATGGTGATTTTGATCCAATAGGGCATCACCGGTTCGTGATCCTGCGAAAGGTAGGATTCCACCAGCCCGGCCCAAACCAGCAGCACGGCGACCCCGCCGATCAGCGTGACCAAATCGGGCACAATCTGCCGCAGCCGCATTTTCATCGACAGGCGGTTTCCCCACCCGATCATCGCGCCGCCCAAAACCAAGCCGGCCTGCCCCGCAATTAAAATGGCCGGTATTTCAACACTGCCGTGCGGCAAAAGCCAGGCGGTTAAAAACACCCCCTCGCCCGCAATCAGATAATCGGCAATCACCGCGCCCAAAATAACGCCGTTGTAAAAAAGCAGGATAATTGAACCCAGCCCCCAGCTGATTCCCAGCGCCAAAACGAGAATCGAAATCTTGGTGTTGTGCGTCATCAGCTGAGTGGAAAACGCCGCCTTTCCCTCCATTTTAATTTCATCCCGCCGCTCCTCCATTTCCACCCGTTCTGACGGATCGCCGTGCAGGTGCGAAAAGGGCATAATGGCGGCTTTTGCCTCGGTATCAAAAAGGACGGCTCCGCCGCCGAACATGCAGCCGATCAGTGTAATCATTACCGCCATAACGAAACAGCGCAGGTGCGTGCGGAAGGTTTTCGGGAAAACGGAGATAAACCAGTGAATCGGGCGGAAGCGCATACTGCTTGCCTGCTTTTCCTGAATTTCGCCGTACGCACGCGAAACCAGCGATTCCAAATAGGCCTGCAATTCCGCCTGCGTGACCATTTCGCGGATATGCACTAAATCCGCCGATGTCCGTTCCGCCAGATAGTGAAAACGCTTCAGCTCTTCCAAATCGAAACTGCCGTACGGTTCCCGTCCGATCCGAACCAGCAGCGCATCCAGCTCGTCCCACACCGGCTTTTCGCGGTCAATAAATTTCTGGAGGTTGATAATCATGTTTAATGCAGAATGAAGATTTCAGAATGAAGAATTAAGGAACTCAAACGGTACTGGCCTTTTTCTAAAAGAGGCTCTCGCAGACCAATCATTCTACATTTTAAATTCTTCATTCTTAATTCCACTTAGATTAATTGCCGCTGTTTGATTTTCATGTATTGCGAAACCAGCCCCGCCGAAAGATGTTCGTTATCCAGCAGATTGAACTGCACCCCGAGCGTCCGCAGATGCAGATCCAGTTCGTGCAGTTTGCGCCAGGCGATATGGCCGCCTAAACGGGCATACAAATCATTCATCGTATGCGCAAACTCCCCTTCGAAAAGCGGGGCAGCTCCATCGGGCGAAAGCATATTCACCACCGTCAAATGGTGCCGGCTTAACAGCGAAATACTCTGTGTAAACCGTTCCGCTTCGGCCGCATCGTCGAGGCTCGTTAAAAAGACCAGCAGCGCGCGTTTGCGCAGACGGGTGCGAATGAATGAAACCAGCTCTTCAAAATCGGGCGATCCCTCTTCCGGCAAAAGCGTATAAAGCGCATTGCGGCAGGTATCAAAATGGGTCTTCCCGCGCGCGGCCTTCAAAAACAGATTCGGTTTTGCACCGAACTCAATCAGCCCGAAAAGATCGCCCTGCGATTCCGCCGCAACCGCCAGCATCAGCGCCGAGCTGATATAGCGTTCGAGCATCGTAACCTTTTCATCGGTTCCGGGTACGCCGACTTTCCGCGAGCTCAATCGGGAGGAGTCGAGCACGACATAAATCTCCTGCGTCTTTTCAATCTGATAAACCTTGGTGACCGGATGCTGCCGTTTGGCGGTCGTTTTCCAGTGAATATCCTGATAGGTATCGCCCGGAATATATTCGCGCAGTTTTTCAAATTCGCGTCCTTTACTGACCTGCCGCCACAAATGGCCGCCATAATCGCCGCGATTTAAAAAGAGAGCCGCCGCGCTTTTACGCTCGCGCCGAAGATTCGGATAAACGCGCAGCTCCGAACTCACCGTAAAATTCCGCCGCATTTGCCAAAGGCCCAAAACAGACGGTATTTCCACGCAGCACTGCTGTAGCAGAAACTTACCGCACTCCTGCGGTTCAACGCTCCACGCCAACTGATACCACTGCTCTTTTTTCGGCAGCTGCATCAGAAAATCATCCTGCCCGGCTTTAATTGACGGCGGCAGCGGCAGACCGAAACGGATCGTTTTAAACGCGCGTTTCGGGCTGTTTACTTTCAGCTCTATTTTCCCGATCAGCCGTTTCGACAAGCGGACAATTTCCGGCGATGTAATCTGTAGACCGGCCAGCAGCCGTGTGCTGCCCAGCGCATCGAATACAACGATGAGCAGAACAACCGCCAATCCAATCAGCCCGATCTGAAATGCCGTCGGACTGAACGCCGCCGTCAATGCAACGGGAATCAGCAACGCGGACACAAGCAGCAATCTGTTCGAAGGGACAATCAACGCGGCACCGGAATTTCCTGTAGAATTCGCTCAATCACTTCCGAAACGGTCATGCCTTCAATTTCATATTCCGGGCGCAGAATCACGCGCAGGCAGAGGATCGGTTCGGCCATTGTTTTAATATCGTCGGGCGTCACAAAATCGCGGCCCGAAATCACGGCATGCGCGCGGGCCGCCAAAATAAGGGCCTGTGTCGCGCGCGGTCCGGCGCCGACCAATGTGCTGTCTTCCGTACGGGTTGCCCGGATAATGGCAACGGCATAATCGACCAGTTCGTCGCGAACGGTAACTTCGTTCAACGCTTTGCGCAGCGCACCCAGTTCCGAAGGCGGAATAACGGTTTCGACGCTTCCGGTTTCCAGCACATTTTCCGGCGCGTCCGCACCGAGACACCGCTTCGCCAGTTCTGCCTCTTCCTCCTTCCCGAGACACTCCATCGTGATTTTCAGCATGAAACGGTCTTTCTGCGCTTCGGGCAGCGGATAGGTGCCTTCGTATTCCAGCGGGTTTTGCGTGGCGAATACGGTGAAATCGTCCGACAGTTTATGCGTGTCGTTATCGATCGTCACACACCGTTCCTGCATCGCCTGCAATAGCGCCGACTGTGTTTTGGCGGGGGCGCGGTTGATTTCATCGGCCAAAAGGAAGGTGGTGAATACCGGGCCTTTCACGAGGTTAAACTCGTTGCTTTTCATGTTGTAAATATTGGTGCCGGTAATATCGGCCGGCATTAAATCCGGCGTGAACTGAATCCGCCCGAAATCGCAGCCCAGCACTTTGGCGAGCGTCCGCACAAGCAGCGTTTTTGCAACCCCCGGAACCCCTTCAATCAACGCGTGGTTTCGCGTGATGATGGCGATGAGCGCCTTATCAACAACCGCTTCCTGCCCGATGACCACTTTGGCGATTTCGGTTTTTGCCGCCGCAATTTTTTCCTGAACATCTTTTATCGAATAGATCCTCTCAACCATGTTCATTTCCTTTCCTTCAAACTTTTGACCAGCCGGTTATAGGTGTCCACCGGATGCTGTTTCCCGCCCATTGCATCCTGTTTACGGAATTCCTCCGTCAGTTTTTCATCCTTTTTTTTCATCGTTGCCTGTCGGGCAAAAACCGCTTTCCATTCGTGCATCATCGTATCGAGCAGATCCTTCGGCGGAACGTGCCGGATCAGCAGGTTGGTGAACCCGTGCATCGAATCAACCGACATGCCGACATCGTTTCCGTCGGCATTCGGGTCGGTGTATTTCGGGATAAAACTCGAAGAGCGCTGCCAGACAAAAAGCCCGGCTAAAATGACCAGCGCAAACAGCACGCCGGTTAAGCGGTAGCGTTTGACCAGCATCATAATGCTTTCCTGCGACTGCACGCCCAAATGGAGCTCATCGAAAAGAACCGACGTCGGGCTGCCCAGCATTCGAATGACGGTTTCCGTGTGTCGGTCGGTGACCATGGCTTCGTTGCTGAACAGGTAGCTGTCGGCCATCAGAATAACAGAGCCCTTTTCCCATTCGCGTTCGATCACAACCGGTTCGCCGCAGAAGGTGTAAAGCACGTTCCACGCTTCGCCGAGGTCTTTGAAATAAAGGGCGGATTGCCACGGGACGGGATCGAGTCCGGGCTGTTCGCCGGTTGCGGCTGTTTCGGGATCCATCGCGGCAAGTTCATCGCGCGTGAAGCGGTCGTATTTAACGCTCCAGCGTTCGCGGATTTTACGGGCTTTGCAGCCGGGGCAGGTTTCGGGATCGTGCTCTTTTTCATCGACAGCCTCTTCTTCGGTCGGTTCGGGTTCGGTTGTATTTTCGACGTCGTCCGCGGAATTGGTGCAGCTTGCGCACTCCCAATCGTAATCACTGTAAGTGGCCTGCGAGGCTTCGTAGGCAATCACGGCATGTCCGCCGGATGAAAGGAAGGGGTCGAGCACGTCATCGAAATCGTGAATGCCCATGTAATAATTGCACCCTAAAAACAGGACGGTTTTCCCCGCGCCCCTTTCCCCTTTATCGAGCGGCTTGAGGAGGCGCTGAACAGAAATACCGGGGTATTCCTCCAGCGCGCGGTAAAAAATCTTTGCGCCTTTGGGATCGGTGCGGAAGGTGGAATAGGCGGGGAAAATATCGCCGGATCGAAAACGCAGCTGAAAAAGCTGAAGCAGTCCGAGCACCACGACGGCGGCCAGCAGCGCGAGTGCGGCAGCGATTGAAAGGTTACGCTTCAAGGCCACGGCGCATCCTTTCGAGGTTTTGTTCGAGCTGTTTCAAATCGGCGGTATCGGCGCAGTGCAGGCCGTACCACGCGCGCTCGAAGAGCAGGATATTGTCGGCGAAAACAGGGGGCAATTCCGGACTGCGCCGGGCGCGGCGGATCAGTTCGCGGTGATAGTCGAGGTTTGATTTTGAGTGCAGCACGGAGAGCAGGTTTTTGCGCGACAGCAGTGCCAGTCCGGCCAGAAACCATGCGCGCATCGCTTTGCGGTATTCGCCTTTTGCCGTCAGTTCGCGCGCGAGCTCAATCCACTGATCTTCTTCAAACATCGTTGCGATGATATTTTCATCTTCGATATCGACTTCAACCGGCGACCGTTTCGCCTCTTTCATTTCGGGCGGCGGACGGCGCTGCGCAAGCAGGGCTTTGACGAGGAAAATAACCAGCACCGCGCCCAGCACAATGAGCAGGAAAATGGAGAGCCCTTTGAAAAATCCAGGGTCAAATCCGCGGGTGCGCGGCTTGCGGTTGTCTTCCCGCGTAAAGCGGTCGCCGAGCCATTTGAAAAACCGCTCCATTGTTTCGCGAAACCATTCGCCGGCTTTTTTGAACCACGCTTCAACCTCGTTCAGAAATTCCGCGAAAAAACCGGCCTCTTTTTCTTCGGCGGGCGGGGCGTATTCTTTCGGCATCCGCCACGTGAATTCACGATCCTGCATCACCCGGTCAACGGCGGCATCGAACGTTTCAACCTCTATTTCGGGCGGTGTTTGCGGCGGGTCGGCTTTTACGGGCAGCGCGGCGGCCAGCACAAAAACAAGCCCGATTGAAATCAGCCCTGCGGCGCGGCGGCGCGGCGTCAGCCGTTTCAGGTCGGCGAGAATATCTTCGCCGGTCGTGATCGATTCGCAGGCGTGGAAGCGCAGAACATAGGCCGATTTGATGAAGGGTTCGATGATGAGATAGGTCAGCCCGCAAACGGCGGCCAGAAAGGTTGAACTCATCATCCAGTGATAACTCAGTGTGAATTCCGATTCAATTCCGGCCAGTGTTTTGAGCAGTCCCGGCAGCTGCGACACCACCGTAATCACGTTAAAAAAAACGAGGTAGCCGAAGCCGTACAGAATCGCGATGACGTAGTGGTTCTGTTTCGGCCAGGGTTTCGACAGCTTCCGCGCCTTTTGCGCTGCCTCGGAAAACGGCGGGGAAATATCAACGATGCAGAGGTTTTGAAAATAGGCATAAACCCAGCCGAACGGAACGACAACCAGCGCGGCGACCGGGACAACCAGCAACCCCCACGCAGAGTGCGTCAGATGGAAACAGGCGGAACGCAACAGATACTTTGCCGTTAGTGGCTTTACCTCCCGGTTCGCGGCCCGGTCATATAAACGCGAACAGAATACCGCCTGCCAGACGCGCATCCAGATATAAAGCAAAGCCAGCCCCAATGCGCCGCCGGCACAGCGCGCTTCGGCAAATGGACTCGCCGACATATCCGTCAGAAAAAAAAGAACGCCCATGACGAAAGGGACGGCGCCGACATAAAAAAAGAGCCACGTCGAAAGCGGGGTCTGCCGCAGCAGGTGCATCGCCCGTTCAACCAGATCGATGCAGCCCTCTTCTTCGGCATATTTAATCCGGCGGTGTTTCATAACCCTTTCCAAAGTTCACCGGTGTGAAAGGAATCCGGAATGATCAGCAGAAACCGGCCGACGGCGTAAAACAGGAACCAAAGCAGAAACAGCCCGGCGGCGGCTTTTGTGATTCCCCCGAACAGATGCGTTGTGCCTTTAAAAATACCGCTGTTTTTTTTCTCCATCTGCGGCGCGGTTTTCTGAAGACAGGCGGCGCAGATGACGCGGCCTTCGTGCTCGGTGATACACTCGCGGCAGAAATAGTTTTTACACACCGGGCACCGCGCCGCCGCTTCGCGCCCCGCATGGTTGATGCACCTGGTTTGATGAAGACTGCTCATTTTAAATAAGCTCGGATTTCATCCGTTCGGGAACCGGCGGCGGATCGGGGTTGATTTCCTTTTCAACAAACGTACCTTCGCGCTCCATCTCTTCGAGCGAAAACGGCCCCTGCACATTGACCAGTTCCGGCTCGAGTTTTTTCCAGAATTTCTGCGCCTCCCGCACGCGCCGGAACATAACCAGCCGTTCTTTGTTAATGCCGGTCTGAATCCAGCACTTGCAGGTTGCTCCGCGCAGAAGATGAACAATCAGGCAAATCAGAAGCGGAACACCTACAAAAACACCAACGACAGGGCCGCTTTCTTTTGCGTTAATTGCCGCCATCAAAACAAAGAAAAGAAAAACGGAGAAAACAACCGTCCAGCCGATATAGTCTTTTGTTTTCCGGACAATCAGCGCCTGAATATCGGAAATAAAACCGCTTATATTCTTCCATACTGCCCGTTTCCCGTACGAGCAGGATGTGATCCGTTCCTCGCCACAATTGATGGTGCGTCATCAGCGAACCGTAACGGCGGGAAACCCGGATATATTTGGCAACACCTGAATTCCGTTCAGCCATGAGCAATAACCCTCACAATGGTGATGACATAAAAGATCCAGCCGATGATTTCCAGCAGCGCAAAAATAAACGCAAAAACCATCCGCGTTTTCCGGTGAGGCGCAAATTCCAGTTTCCGTTTCCAGTATTTCAGCACCACAAACAATGCAGCCGGTGCAGTGATAAAGGTGAGCGGCCAGAAAAGGAGCGGCAGCACCGCCAGCTGTATCGCCAGTTTGTCGTAGCGGAGCTGTCGGGGTTTGAGCGTGTGATGGCCGGTCTCTTTTTTTCGCCGCAGCTCAAGACAGGACACACAAAGAATTTCATCATCCAGCGGAAGAGAACATAAATTACAGAGAAAGCGACCGCAGTCGCCGCACACCTCTTCCGCCTTGTTTGACGCGTGATAAAAACAGGCGGCGTCCTCCATTTGGGCGGCAGCGGTTTCCGTGTTTTTTGACGTGCGGCGATAGAGCGCCGGCAGCGCATAAACCAGCACCCCTGTTTTGCAGCTTTTACAGCTTTGGAAAGCCGGAATATTGTACCCCTCCGCATCGAGCGGATAGGTGCAGTCAGGACATTTGACGCTGAAACGGTTCATAACCTATTTGTAAATCACCCGCGTATTGCAGATGTGGTCGTGCAGCGCCCGCTTCTCTTCATCAAACGCGGCCATAAGATAGCCGACATTCAAAATGAGTCCGCTGAGAATTTCGGCGAAATAACGCCCCGTCGCCCGGCCATATGTAATATCCGTCCCGTCCGACATCACCACTTTGATTCCAAGTGCCTTCTTTCCGAGCGTCTGCCCGTTCTTTCCGTGCAGCAGGATGTAATAGGCCGCAGGAACAATGAACTGAACGAGATAAAGCAGCACAATCACCGGGACGTTTGATGAATCGAAATTTCTAAACATCGCCTGAACACCGAAGTTGGCCGGGAGCGTGATCACGCCAGTGATCATTCCGTCGATAAAGATTGCCCCGAAACGGGTCCAAAAACCGGCATAACGCATAATGGTTGCGCCGCTGATTTCCGCATTCTCCCGGATCTGCTGAATAAAGTCCGGCTTGCAGCGGCTGCATATTTTTTTACCCTCGAAATCAATCAGCTCATTGGGATCGAACTCTTTCCCGCACATGGAACAGCTTGCGGAAGCAGCAGATCCGACGGTCGAAACCGGTTCCGGCGCCGGCATCATTTTAACCTGTCCGTACGGTTTCCAGTCATCCAGTGTTTCATTCCACACCAGCGTTTCATCGGTGATTTCTCCGCGCCGAACAAACTGCGGAATATCAACGTTTGAAAGCGGTCCCTCTTTCTGTCCGTTTTTCACATAATACCACTGCATTTTCCAACTCCCCGAGCTATCGAATTGACAATCCCAGTCAAAACAAATCAACTGCCTTAACAACAAGTCGCTAAAGTTATGCAAAACTACAGAATCACCGAAACATCGTCCAGAAAAGAGCGGGAAGAATTAGAGCACATGGGTCTCGCCCCTTATGCCGCAAAAAGTTCCGAAAGCCTCGGGCGTAAATATCCCGAACCGCCCCACCCGCTCCGCTCCTGTTTCGCGCGCGACCGCGACCGTATTTTCCACAGCCGCTGCTTTCGCCGGCTCGAATATAAAACCCAGGTTTTCGTCAACGGAACCGCCGACCACTACCGCACCCGGCTGACTCATACGATGGAAATGTCCGCCGTCGGGAGAACACTGGCGCGGATTTTGAGAGCCAACGAAGATTTAACCGAATGTATCTGCCTCGCGCACGATATCGGTCACAGCCCCTTCGGCCACGTCGGCGAAGACGTGCTCAACAATCTGATGAAAGATCACGGCGGATTTGACCACAACCTGCAAAGCCTGCGCTGCATCGAAGTCGTTGAATCGCCCTACCCCGATTTCCCGGGACTGAACCTGACGTGGGAAGTCCGCGCCGGGTTGCTGAAGCACGAAGCGTATAAAGAGGGGGCAAATCTGAACGGGCACCCCATCGGCCCCTATCAATCCATCGAAGCCCAGATCGCCGACATCGCCGATGATATGACCTACCACGCGCACGATGTGGACGACGGCCTCGAAGCGGGCATTATTACGGTCGGCCAGCTCGAAACCACCGAATTCTGGCGGATGGCTTCCGCCCAGACCACGCAGCGCTATCCCGGGCTCTCCGGCGACCGGCAGATTCGCGCCACCATTCGCACCCTTTTGGAACTGCAGGTTTTCGACGTCACCCACCGCGCTTTTGAAATGATCGAAAAATATAACCCGAAATCGCCGCGCGAAATCATGACCGCACCGGAACGGATTGTGGATTTCAGCGCCGAAATGCGCGCTATGCTCAGCGCCTTCTCCAAATTTATGTTCGAAAACCTCTACTTCCACCACGAGGTTACGGCGGACACAAAAAAATCAGTCAAAATGATGCGCGAGCTTTTCCTGCACTACATCGAGCACCCCGAAACGATGGGCCGGAAGGCGCGCGGCCGACTGGAAAAAGAGGGCCTTTGGCGGACGGTCTGCGATTATGTCGCCGGCTGCACTGACCGCTACGCCATCGAAGAGCACCAGCAATACGGCCTCGGCGAAAACCGCCCCGGAACCATCGTCGCGACGTCGATGTAAAACCTATCGAAGCCGCGCTTTCAGCTCCTCCAGCGAATTGACCGGTTTTTCGCAGGCAAAATTGCGGCAGATATAAACCGTTGTTTTTCCGCCGATCATCTCCTGCTCTTTGGTGAACGGGGCGAGTTTTTCGAGTTGGGCGGAATTGCCCGGTGTTTTCAGCAAGACGGTTCGGCCGGGGTCATAAAAGGAGCGGATAAGTTGAAGCATCGCTTTCGTCTGTTCATTTTCCGGCTCGCCGACCACGACGATTTCGGCGGATTTTCCGGACGCAAATTGCAGCCCGATCAGCGCCTGCGCAAAATTGGAGGGCGAACGTTCAATCCTCCCGCTGAACGCTTTTCCGGTATCGATTGCCCGTTTTTCAAATTCCGGGTTACCGGTCAGCCGCGCCAGTTTAAACAGGTTGAGCAACTGCACGGAATTACCCGACGGAATCGCGCCGTCATAAATCTCTTTCGGCCGGACGATTAACTGCTCGGCATGTTCGGCGGTCATAAAATATCCGCCGCCTTTTTCGTCGGAAAATGACCGGGAAAGGATTTCGTTATAATTCAGGGCGGTTTCCAAACAGGTTAAATTGAGGGTGGTTTCGTACAGTTCGAGCAGCCCGTAAATCATAAAGGCATAATCTTCGAGCTGGCCGGGAACAGCGGTGAATCCATCGCGCCAGCGGTGCCACAGTTCGCCGTTTTCCTGCCGCATTTCCGCCGCGATAAAATCAACCGCTATTTTCGCCGCATCGCTGTATTCCGGTTTATTGAATGCACGGCCCGCTTTTGCAAAAGCGGCAATCATCAGCCCGTTCCAATCGGCCAGTATTTTTGTGTCTTTGAGCGGATGCACGCGCTTTTCGCGTACCGTAAACAGTTTTTGTCGCGGCGCGGAAATCCGGGCGGAATCATCGGGCGAAAGCAGCTGCGAAAAATGGGGGATATTTTTTCCGATCTCTTTTCCGGTGGCTTCGTCGCGAAAATTACCGCCCGTTTTGATGTTCCA
>QKFE01000298.1 GCA_003252225.1 Kiritimatiellales bacterium
AGGGCAAAGCGAAAGCAACGCCCGTGCCATTCACGGTTCCTGAATTTTCCCGTCCAAACGCCCGAAAATACGGCGTCTTTTTATGTCCCCTTCAGTGAGTTCTGCCCGGTGGCCTACAGGATGCAGGCGGTACGTATCGCCGCCATCTCGAAAAGAAAATTAACGCCGTTGTTCGCGCCACTTCAAAGCCACGGCTTTCGGAGCATATTTCTGTTCCTCCGGCAAAAGAATGGTTTTTCCATCAAGCGCAATCAGTGAACGTTGGGCGTCGATTCGTTCGTCGAGATCCTTGTGAACTCGCCATTTATTATCGGAACAAGGGAAAATCAATTCCTGATCCATCGCCCAATGATGGTTCTTGCAGAGTGAAATCCCGTTGCGAGGGTCATCGTCGCGGGAAATGGAAAAAGGAATAATATGGGCGGCATCGACCAGTGAAATGCCATCGAAAAGTACTCTTAATCCGCAGGCCGCACATTGATAGTGATAAGCCCGCTTCACAATTCGGGAAAAGGCGAGGTCGCGAGTTTGATAAGGAACATTCGGCATTTCTTCAACTTTTCCATCCACCAGATTCCGCATGGCTGAGGTATAGATACCGACTTCATCTTCTTCCTTCACAATCTGCATCAACGGTTCGTACTGGTTCGGGAAATAGCGGGAGATCACGGCTTCGCGGATCTCCGATCTTTTGGATCGATCCTGCAATAACCCGAACAACGCATCATCCAGATAGGCATAGTCGATAATCTCACCCAGCTTTTTCTTCCCTCCGGGACTACTGAGCGCGATGCATACCGCTTCATTTCCTGCGGTTGCCTGATGATGCCAGAAGGGTTCACTTCGCATGTAAAAGTAGGGGTTGATTGGCGTACAGGAATCGGCGTCTGTTTTGACTACGTCAAAGTATCGGCGGAAATGCTCCATCAGCTCGGGGCTTAACCGAAAACGGTTGTCGGCGGCATCACCACTGGCAATCAAATCGAGTATAGAAAGCAACATGACCGCCTTGTGCGGGCTGGTATGCCCGCCTTGTGCGTTCATGCGCATTGCAGTCAGTTGATCAATATAGTTCATAGTCGTTCGCGCTGAATTCCCGTTTCGATGTAACAGGCATCGCTTACTGAACATTATCCGCGCGCAAGGGAGTTCAGCAAGGGGAAGTTCTTGGAAAGATTTTCGGGCTGTGGCGGTAGATTGCCGGTTTAAAGTTCAACGATACCGCGCTGTACGGCGAGGAGGGCGGCCTGAGTGCGGTCGAGGGCGCCGAGTTTTTTCATGACGCGCGAGACGTGCATTTTGGTGGTGGCTTCGGCCATGTGGAGGGCGTCGGAAATCTCTTTGTTGGCCATGCCCTGTGCGATCAGTTTGAGGACTTCGTATTCGCGGGGGGTGAGTTCTTCCTGTTCTTTGCGCTGGTCGATCCGCTCAATAATACTGGCGGGGAAATAGGTGCTGCCTTCGGCGACGGCGCGGATGGCGTCCTGCAGGATTTCGATGTTGCAGCTTTTGGGGAGGTAGCCTTTGACGCCGGCCTGAAAGGCGTTCCAGACGATTTCGTCGCTTTCGTAGACGGAAAACATGATGATTTTTGCGTCGGGGAATTCGGCGAGCAGATCCTGTGCGCATTCGACGCCGCTGCGGCCGGGCATGCGGTAGTCGAGGGTGACGACGTCGGGTTTGAGCTGGCGGTATTTTTCGAGGGTTTCGGCGGCATTGGCGGATTCGCCGGTGACGGCGAGGTCGTCGGCGTTTGAGATGGCTTCTTTGAGCCCGAGGCGCAGGAATACATTATCGTCTGCAATTAATACGGTTGTTTTTTTCATGATGCGTTCCTTGCGAGGTTGCTGATTTCGGGGATTTTAAGCCGTACTTCCGTGCCTTTTCCTTTTTTGCTTTCGATGTCGATTTTTCCGCCGAGCTGGTTGGCGCGTTCCTGCATTCCGCGGACGCCGAAGCGGGGGCTGTTTGCGAGCGCGGCGGTATCAAATCCGCCGCCGTTGTCGTGAATAGTCAGGTTGAGTTGGTTTGGCCGGAATTCGAGGCGGATGTTGATTTCCGAGGGGGCGGCGTGGCGGACGGCGTTGGTTACGGCCTCTTTGGCGATGAGCAGGATGTGCCGTTCGGCCAGCATCTGCAGGCGGGCAATCGTTCCGGTGCTCTCTATTTTCAAGGCGGCCCCGGACTCTTCGGCGAGCGGTTCGGTCTGTTCGCGGATGGCGGTCGGCAGGTCCATATTTTCGAGCGGGCTGCCGCGCAGGTCGGAGATGGAGGCGCGCGATTCGCTGCGGCAGTGGCGGAGCATATCGGATGCGGTTTCGAGGGTTTGGCCGGCTTTTGCATAGTTTTTCGAGCCGAACTGCTGGCGGCAGCTTTCGAGCAGCATATTGAGTCCGGTGAGCGCCTGTTCGAGGGTATCGTGCAGTTCGCGGGCGATGCGCTGCCGTTCGCTGAGCATCGATTCGCGTTCAATCTGCGAGGCGATGGTTTTTGTTTGTTCGGCCACTTTTTTCCGGAGAAGTGTGGCCCAGATGTGATAGCCGGCGAGCAGAATGAGGGTGATTGCCAGCCCCCAGACGAGCTGCCGGGTGCCCAGACGGGGGGCATTTTTCAATACGGTTAAATCGTCGGCCGAACGCAGTTCGAGTGAAACGGTGGTGTTGTAGCGGGAAAACAGGGTGTATTCGCCGCGGTTCAAATGGCAGATCCCGGTGAGCTGGAGTTCGGCGCCGGGTTTGAGGGATTTTTGGTAGCCGGCGCCGGTAGGCAGCCAGACCTGCACAAACATTTCGCCGGACCGGCAGAGCAGGGAAAGCTGTTTTTCCGGCGAAATGCCGAACTGCATTCCCGGCGCATTTCCCGACTCAAAAAAGGAGTCGCCGAGATCAATCACGGTTGCGTTCATCCGAACGAGTTCATATTGGAAATCATGCTCTCCGAACTCCTCCGTTGGGGCCAGTATTTTCGGTTCCGGCGGTTTTCCGGTTCCGGTTTTTTCGACGGAATAGGCCCCGAATTCGAGCGAATGCGAGGAGGGGAAAACATAGCCTTCGAGCCGGACCGTATCGCCGGGGCGAATCCCTTCGCTGTTCGGAACCATCACTTTCAGGCTTTTCACGTCGTCGCGCAGATAGAGGGTTCCCGGCCCGGCGTGCATCACCGTTCCGCCGGTTTCCACGGGCAGCTGCTGGTTAAAACCGAAGGTCATCAGCTGGTGGAGGGGGTAATAGACCAGATTTTCGTCCTGCTCATTCCGGCCGGTAATTTCAATGGAGTCGATTGAGTTGATAAAAAAGGTGCGGCCGAGCATCTGCCGGTTGGCGTTGTGGACAATCCCCGCCACAGCGGGGAATGTGACGTGCCGGAACAGCAGCTGGTTGGCGGCATTTCGCCCCCTTTCGCTGTCGGGCACCTGCGCCAGCACGCGGTTTCCGGCGATATCCAGTTCGAAAGCGAGCGAATTGCTGTTCGGAAAAACGTGCATGGCGGTAATGATTCCGGAGACCTTCACCCAGTCGCAGTCCACCGACGTATTCATGAGATCCTGCGGATTGATTTCCCGCGGCGGCGGCATTTCCCGCCAGCCGATCAGCTCGATGTGTTCCGCGATAATATCGGGGGTATAATTGCCTTCGTTCGACACCCCTTTGATACGGATAACGGAGCCGAGTTTAAGGCCGAGATCGG
>QKFE01000214.1 GCA_003252225.1 Kiritimatiellales bacterium
CGGTGCGGACTTCCATCTTTGCGTTCTGGCCTTCGATGTCGAGTGTGGCGATAAAAATACCGCCGCCGGCCGCCGTTTTGCTCAGTTCGCGCAAAGTGACATGCACCGGCGAAGTTTGAATCAGATAGGTGTCGCGGTAAATACCGCCCAGATAGGTAAAGTCGAGCCCGCTCTGATTTTTGCCCGGCGGATAAAGGGTGCTGTCCGAATTGTCGGCTTTCACGGCCACCACGTTGAGCTGTCCGTCCGGGTGAATTACGTCGGTAATATCCGCCGCAAACGGCAGATAGCCGCCAAAATGTTCGGCTACTTTTTTTCCGTTCACCCAGACGTGCGCTTCGCCCATTACGGCTTCAAAATAGAGAAACACACGATCCTGTTTATTCTCCTTTTTAACCGGGAATTTTTTGCGGTACCACGCGACGCCCTGATAATTCCGCCCGCCGCTGGCGTTTTCGCCGAGAATTTCCAGCCCGTGCGGCAGGTTGGCCGCTTCCCAGCCGCTGTCATCAAAATCCGCTTTTTCCGCGCCGGCGATTTCACCCTTAGAAAAGCGCCAGCCGGGGTTGAAATCCGAAACGGTGCGCGGGCTGCCGTCCACCGCATAAAACCCGGCACTCGAAAAATGCTGTTCAGCCTGTGCACAGAAAACAGATGCAGCGCCCAATGCCGCTGCAATTAAAAACCTTTTCATCCTAAACTTCTCCTTGATCTAAATCGTATGAGGAGAATGTATCTGAAAAGGCCGCCGGTCAGCCACTGTTCAAATGACGGGTCGTTTAAATCTCCATTAAAAACACCGCTGTTTTTTAACGCCCGCGATACACCGTCTTTTTACCCATCGTTCCGACCGGCCAGTCATCGGTTCGAAACGGGGTGACGGGAAGGCTGTTGCGGTCGTAGAGATTTACGACCGGGTTGTCCGCCCAACCATAACGCACCGCGACCGGTTCACGGATTTCGTCCGACCAGACTTTCACCTTGTCTTTTCCGACGATCTCGGCTTTCGCCCAGACAAATTTTTTATCCGCACCGGCAATGGCAAATCCTTTCACCTCGGGAACATCGAACGCATAGAGATGGGTTGCGACGTGATCGAACGTTAATGTGACGGTGTTGCCGTCAACGCTCATTGATTGATAGCGCGGGCTTTCCGTGGCAATTTGGAATCCATACTCTTTGGCCAGCGCATGGCGGGCGAGTCGACTGGCGGCGGCCTGTTTGTTGCGGTAATGAATATCGCGCGCTTCGCCGAGATCGATCACGACGGCTTCACCGGTGTTCGGCAGCGACAATGTCATCGTCTGCGCTTCGCGCAGTTCCGCCCAATAGCTTTCGGCCGGCTCCGGTTTTTCATCATTGTGGTCAGCCAGCTGGATCCAATAGAACGGGAAATCGCCCTGCCCCCATTGCGCGCGCCAGGTATTAATCAGCTGCGGAAAAAGTGACCGGTATTCATACGCGCGGCCGATATTACTTTCCCCCTGACACCAGACTACGCCTTTAATTCCGTACCCGATCGTCGGCAGCAACACTCCGTTATAAATGTTTGCGGGGCGTCTTTGCGCGGTACGAACATCCGACGGTTCAAAGCGCTTTTTGCCGGGCTTTCCATCTGCCAGCCATTTTTCATATTCGACCTTTTCCTGTTCGAGCGTTTCGTCCGTGTAGTGCGACAAATATTCATTCCACTCCGCGAGATACTCATCCTGCCCCGCCGCTTTCAGCGTCTCGATCGAAAGCCACGCTTCGAGATCAGATCCGCCCCACGCATTGTAAATCAACCCGACGGGAACATTCAGCGCATGATGCAGGCGGCGGCCGAAAAGGTAACCGGGTGCAGAAAATTTCTTGATATTCTCCGGTGTGCAGACAAGCCATGAAGCATCGATATTAAACTGCGGTTCCTGTGTACCGACCCGCGGAACTTTCAGAAGGCGGATGTTTGGATAATTCGCCGTTTCGATTTCCATGTCGTAATCATTAATGGCATCAATCGACCACGCCATATTGGACTGTCCCGAACACATCCAGACTTCACCCACCAGCACATCCGCAAAAACCCGCTTCGATCCGTTCCCGGCAATTTCCAATGATTGCGGTTCGGCGGTTGCTTTCACGGGATCGAGATAAACTTTCCAGTTTCCATCTTTATCCGTCACTGCGCTTTTTTCCTGCCCGGCAAAACGCACCGTGATTTTTTCTCCGGGCTCCGCTTTGCCCCAAACCGGGTTTTTCTGTCCCTGCTGCAAAACCATGTGGTCGCTGAATACATTCGGAACCTCCACCTCGGCCCGGCTCGCAACCACCCCGAAAATCAACCCCAATATAATACCCGGTATTTTCATTAATCTGTCTCCATTTATACTGTCGCTTCTCACGGATCAACCACCTCCGCCGACTTAAACCAACTTCATAACTGTTTCCATATTGCCCGCAAAAATACCGGGTGGATACTGTTCAAAAGTAGTGTTTGATACATATCCACACATTCCATACTTAAACCCGAAACTGATCGGCGAACTGGACGGAAGGTTGGTTGAAACCGACGAAAAAATATCCGCCAAATTAGGATATCAGCCCGGCTGATTTTCTATACCAGCAGATCGTCGTCTTCCGGCTCGTGGTGGCGTTCGGTGAGGCGGGCCGGATCCCATTTAAAATGGCTGAGAATGAAAGAGGCCAGCCGGGTGGAAAACAGAATTCCCCCGCCGATAAAAAGCAGGGCCTTTACACTGTAGCCCTCGTAACGGGCGGAAAATTCATTAAGCAGCGCGCTGCCGACAATAATCAGCAGCATAACCGGCGTAAAAAAGCGGATCAGAATATCCCAGACCACCGGCAATTTCACAGTGCTGACCGAATTAACGTGCCGCCGCATTACGCCCGATTTCAGCACCCAGCCGATCAGCATACATTCAAGGATCCCGCCGATAATCAGCGCATAGTTATTGATGAAGTGGTCAACGATATCGAGGATCAAAAGGCCGGCGCGGGTGCAGAATACGATACTGCCCAAAAGGCCAAGTCCGCAGATGAGCGACGTCGCCTTTTTGCGGCTGATGTTGAATTTATCGCAGATGGAACAGGAAAAGGCTTCGGTCAGCGAAATGGCGGAAGAGAGGCCGGCCACAATCAGTACCAAAAAGAAAAGCGCGCCGAAAATACGGTTGCCAGCGGGAAGCTGGTTGATCGCCTCCGGATAAACCACAAAAGCCAGTCCCGGTCCGCCCGCAATCGCTTCGCTGAAATCGACCCCTTTCGCCTGCGCCATATAGCCGATGGTGCCGAAAACGGCAAAGCCGGTGATGAAGGAATAGAGACAGTTCAGAATGCAGGTGGTCAGCGCGTTGCCGACAATATCGGTCTTTTTCGGCAGATAACTGGCGTAGGTAATCATAATGCCGAAACCGAGCGACAAAGTGAAAAAGATCTGCCCGAACGCCGCCACCCACACATTCCGCCCGGCTTCCGTGGTCAGGCTGATTTTTGAAAAGTCGCAGTGGAGGTAATGATTTTTAATCGCGTCGATCGCCCCGGGTAGCTTCAGCGACCAACCGACCAAAACCAGCGTGAGTACAAAAAGAAGCGGCATAAAAATCATGCTCGCCTTTTCAATGCCGTGGCTGACTTCGCGGTAGCAGATAAACCAGCAGATTACCCACGTTAAAATGGTGCCGATCAGAATCGGGAAACGAATACCGCCCAAATCAAACGGCCCGCCATCGCTGACTTGCAGAAAGGTATTGAAGAAAAAATCGCTGGTATCCGCTCCCCACGACAGGTTCAGCGAAAAGGCGAAATAATTCATGCACCAGCCGATGACGGTGGCATAAAAGAGGTTAATGCCGAAAAAAGCGACCACCGGCATCCACCAGCCGAGCGGTTCCCAGAGCGGATTGACACGGGCAAAAGCCAGCGGCGGGGAGGCCTTTTCGCGGTGCCCGAGGGCATATTCGAGGATCATCAGCGGAATACCGGCCAGCAGCAGGGCCACGGTGTACGGAACAAGAAAGGCACCCCCGCCGTTTTCATAGGCCATGTAGCCGAAACGCCAGATATTTCCCAGCCCGACCGCCGACCCGATGGCAGCCAGCAGGAATCCGACCTTGCTCCCCCAGAGACTCCGCTTCGCCATTATACCATCCGCCAATTAGTTGCGGTGACGGAAACTGATGCGGCCTTTAGTCAGGTCGTAAGGGGAAATTTCAACCGTTACGCGGTCACCGACGGCAATACGGATAAAATGTTTGCGCATTTTTCCCGAAATATGCGCCAGAACCACATGGCCGTTTTCAAGCTCCACATTATACATCGTTGCCGGAAGAACTTTTCTCACCACGCCTTCAGCTTCAATTACGTCCTCTTTCGCCATAGTACTCCTTCTGAAATTTTGCAAATCGGGAATGCTACACAGATCAGGCGGCTTTGCAACCCAAACCCTTGCCGCTTTTATCCGGAAATGGGGAGTGGGGGCGCGGGGGAGAGGGGAAACGCAGGCGAAAAAGAAGAACCCCGCCCGATGGGCGGGGTTGGAGGGCAACCAAGGACGCAAAGGAGGGCGGCCTTGATCTCATCATTACTTGGTTTGGGCTGATGCACCATAGTTCGTGTTTTTAAGGTTCGTCAAATGGGGGCTGACTCCCCTTTCCAACACGACCTCCCAAGAAATCGATGCTTGGTTATGTCATAAATTCACAGTCGGGCAGTGTTTTAGGCGGAAATTTCAAAAAATTTTCCAAAAAAAGCGAACTTCCGGACAAATGAGGGGGGAACGGAATCCGTAATCACCTATTAATATTAGACTTATAAAAAAGAGCATATTTTTGAAAATATGCTCTTTTTCCCATTACAGATAGAGATTCCCGACAGAAACCGGGAGTTCTATGCCGTTTCGCCGCGCAACGGAATGCCCCGTTTATACAGGTTAATGTAGCGCTGAATCCGGATGGCCAGATCTTTCTGCCGGTTGACGCGGGCAACTTTCAGCGCCTTTTTCGCCCATTCGGCGGCATCTCCGAAATGCTGCAGTTCGGAATAGGCGGCACTGACGAGCACCAGCGTCAGGGCGTCGTTTTCACCGGTGATATCGAGCAGTTTCTGTGCATATTCGAGCGCATCGTGTCCGTTGCGTTCATCAGGATTTTCATCGGTGGCGAGCACCAGAATGAGTTCGCGCAATGCGCCTGTATCCTTCGGATTGACGTGCAGCTTTTTGCGGATGCGTTCGGCTTTCGTCATTTCGCTTTCTTCTTCATGTTCAAAATCGTCATCAAGCGCAACCAGTGAAAGGTCGATATCAATACCGACTTCTTCAAACTTTTTCAGCAGGAAGGGTTTATCGATGGCGTTGGTATAAGCTTCTTCGGAGGAGATGATTCCCCGCTGAACCAAACTGAGCAGGTCGTCGGCAAAGGTACACATGCCGACATTTTTACCGGTCTGCATCGAGGAAGGAATCTGGTGCGTTTTGGCTTCGCGGATATTGGCCGCAACTGCCGGCGTGACGACAAGAATTTCTGCCGCGGCAATACGCCCTCCGCCGATTTTTTTACACAGGGTCTGCGCAATAACCCCTTTGAGGGAGTCGGCCAGCATGGTTCGAATCTGGTTTTGCCGGTCGGCCGGGAATTTATCGATAATACGGTCAACCGTGGTCGCGGCGGTGTTGGTATGCAGTGTGCCGAAAACAAGGTGGCCGGTTTCCGCCGTTTCGATGGCGATTTCCATCGTTTCGAGGTCGCGCATTTCACCGACGAGTACGATGTCCGGGTCTTCGCGGAGCGCAGCGCGCAGGGCGTTGGCAAAACTTCTGGTATGCACGTGCAGTTCGCGCTGGTTCACCAGACAGCCCAGCGAGCGGTGTTTGAATTCGATCGGGTCTTCGATGGTGATGATATGCTGGCGGCGGGTTCGATTGATCAGGTCAATCATGGCGGCTAGCGTGGTTGATTTTCCGCTGCCGGTCGGGCCGGTTACAATCACCAGACCTTTGCGCAGGAAACAGAACTGACGAATGCCTTCGGGAATATTCAACTCTTCAAAGGTCGGGATGGTGGAAGGAATCTGGCGCATAACGCAACCAATGCCTTCGTGGTCGTGAAACAGATTTACGCGAAAACGCGCCGTACCGGACAGCTCGTAGGCGAAGTCCGTATCCCACTCTGCTTCAAACTGTTCAATATTGCGTTCGGGCGTAAATTCATAAAGCAGTTCGCGCAGCTCTTCATCGGTGAATTTTTCTGTTCCGCGCTGGAATTTCATTTCGCCGTCGATGCGAAAACAGAGCTGGTGGTTGGTGACTAGATGAATATCGCTGGCGCCCTGCTCCAGCATTTCCTCTAAATACTGATCAATTCTATTCATGATTCCCCTCGATAAAAATACGCTAACCAGAAAGCAAAATTGGTGCCATTATCCTCGCCGGACGGACTTCCCCTTCAGGCATTGCGGCTGATTGCGCGCTGAATGGTACGGCTCAGTTCCCGCCAGTTGATCGGTTTTGCCATGTAGGCCGCATGACCCAGTTTAGTCAGGTCTTCACCTTCCACTTTTTCCATATATCCGCTGCACAGAATACCGGGAATATCGGCGCGGATTTCCAGAGCCTTTTTGATCAATTCATGCCCGTTGGTTTCCGGCATACTGTAATCCGTTACCAGCACATCAAAATGATCCGGCGCCTGCCGGAAGGTTTCGAGCGCGCGCCGACCGTTTTTTGCCGTGACAACGGTATACCCGAACGACTCAAGGATTTCACGGCCCATATTCAGAATGGTGTCATCGTCGTCCACAAAGAGCACCCGCCCGAATCCGTCTGGCAAATCCGCCTCTTCCGGCAAATCTTCCTCCGCAGCGGTTTCAGAGAGCAGCGGAAGATACAGATAGAACGTCGTTCCCTTTCCGACTTCGCTCTCCACATAAATTGCGCCCTGATGCTTGCGGACAATACCGTGAACAATGGAGAGCCCGAAGCCGGTGCCCTCGCCTTTTTTCTTCGTGGTGTAATAGGGCTCGAAAATCCGCTCCATGACTTCCGGCGGCATTCCGCAGCCCGAGTCTTCAACGGTTATGCAGGCATAATTTCCGGGTTCGACATCGATTGCTTTTCTGTCCTCTTTTGTGCCGAGCACTTCGACCTTTTTCAGCGAAACAGTCAGTCGGCCCTGTTTTTCGCCGCTGAGGGCATGGGCCGCATTGGTGAACAGGTTAACCATCACCTGCTGCATCTGGGTGGTATCCCCGAGAATTGCGCCGCAGTCGGCATCGATATGCGTTTCTATGGCGGCGCTCCCCTTCATGGTGGTTTGAACCATGTTGAGCGAATCTTCAATAATAGGCTGTAATTGGAGCGGTTTGAATTCCTGCTCTTCCTGCCGACTGAAGGTCAGAATCTGGCGAACCAGTTTCGTGGCCCGGTCGCCGGCTTTAACGATTTCGCCCAGATAGCTCTGCACTTTGCTGTCTTTTTCAACAATATTCATGCAAAGGGCGACATAACCGAGAATTGCGGTCAGTATATTGTTAAAATCGTGCGAAACCCCGCCGGCGAGTTCGCCGATGGCATTCATTTTCTGCTGCTGGCGGATCTGCTTTTCAATTTCAAGTTCCTGTGTGATGTCGCGGCTGATGCTTACATAACTGACAATCACCCCGTCATCGTCCCGGATGGGATAAATAATGGATTCTTCCGCAATTACAGAGCCGTCTTTCCGGCGGTTATAAAGCCGCCCCTCCCACACTTTCCCCGCCGAAATCGCCAGCCAGAGATTATGGTAAAACTCTTCGGGCTGTTTATCGCTGCGCAGGAAATCCGGCGTCTTCCCCAGCACCTCTTTCGCCGGATAACCGGTTGTATTTTCGAAGGCCGAATTGACATAAACAATCATCCGATCCTTATCCGTGATCATGATGGATTCGGTCGACTGCTCAACAGCGACCGCGAGCCGCCGCATCTCCTGCTCCATTTTAATACGCGCCGTCAGATCCCGGCTGATACCGATCATTCCGGTTGATCCGGCCGCGGATTCGAGATAAGGGATTTTGATGGTGCTGTGAAAAACATCCTCTCCGGCGGCATTTTTAACCCAGCCTTCGGACTCAACCTGCTTCGCATTGGCCAGCACCCGCAGGTCTTCCATATGGCTCTGTTTGGCGCGGTCCGGCGGCAGAATATCGGTGGTTGTGCGGGAATAGATTTTCTCCGTATCCGTTCCGACAAAGCTGGCGTAGGCTTTATTGCAGCCGATATAAAGTCCCCGGCTGTCTTTCACATAAATCGGATCCGGAATGGAGTCGATCAGGCAATAGAGCAGCGCCTGCTGTTCAATCAGCCGACGCCCCACCTGAATACGGGCCAGCAGCTCGCCGCTGTCGAACGGCTTTTTAATGAAATCATCCGCGCCCGCCGCAAAACCGGCCAATACATCCTCTTTATCGGATTTCGCCGTTAAAAGAATTACATAAATCGGGATTGTCCCGTCCAGTTTTCGGATCATTGAGCAGAGTTCAATCCCGCTGATCCCCGGCATCATCCAGTCAACCAGCGCCAGCTTCGGCGGGTCCTCCTGCTGCAAAACCTCCCAGGCCTTATCGCCGTTTTCAACGGCAATCACCTCGTATCCCGCCGATGTCAGTGTTTTCTTCAGCAAAGTCCGGGAGAACGCATTGTCCTCGGCAATCAGAATTTTCATCTAAACAACTCTCCGCGCAGACAGCCGCGCCGGACCAATACCAACGGGCTGGTTTTAGCCCGGGATAATTGCAAAACACAGATAACCGTTCAATTTGTTTTCGTCGGCAACTCAGAAATAAAAAACGCACCGGCCCAAAACCGGTGCGCTTAAAATTTAGCGTTCTTTGGAAAAATTACATGTGGTCGGTCACATCGACCACTTCCTGCACGGACGGAACCCGTTCCTTCAAAAGGGTTTCAATCCCGTTTTTCATCGTCATCCGCGCACCCGGACAGCCGCGGCAGCCGCCTTCGAGTTCAACAAAAACAACGCCGTTTTCAACCTTTACCACCGTTCCGCCGCCGCCGTGCGAAGCCAGCGCAGGGGAGATTTCTTCGTTCATCACCACGTTGACCGCGTCCAGAATTTCCTGATCTGTCATCCTTTGTTCCTTTTGTTTAGCATGAAATTGACTTAACGATGCCCAATCCCTACTACTTTCCCCCGTCTTAAACAAGCATACGGGCAGAGATTTATGATCGAATATATACTGAACATCCTCAAAGGCGCGCTAATGGGCGCGGCAAACGTAATACCCGGTGTTTCCGGCGGCACAATGGCCCTGCTCACCGGCATATTTGAAAAACTGATCAATTCCATAAAGGCCTTCGACCTCAAAGCCGTCAAACTCGTCTGCGGCTTCAAATTCAGGGAACTGTTTGAACACATCGATTTCAAATTCCTCTCCGCCGTCGGCATCGGCGTGGTCGGCAGTATTCTGACCTTCGCGCGCATACTCGAATACCTCTTCGAAAACCACCCGATATATATCTGGGCCTTTTTCTTCGGGCTGATTCTCGCCTCCGTCTATTTCGTCGGCAAATCGATCCAAAAGAAGGGTATTTCCTCTTTGGCCTTTTTCACGGCCGGCACCGCCGTCGCCGTCGGGCTCGCCTTCATGAAACCCGCGCAGGAAAACAGCAGCTTCCTCTACCTCGTGCTTTGCGGCGCCGTCGCCATGTGCAGCATGATTCTGCCCGGCCTCTCCGGCTCGTTCGTTCTCCTTTTAATGGGCAACTATGAACTCGTCATGATTCACGCGGTAAACACGTTTGATTTCGGCGTACTGATTCCCGTCGGACTCGGCGCCGCTGCCGGACTCGCCGCCTTCGCCCGGTTCCTTTCGTGGGTATTCAAAAAATTCCACGACCAGACCATCGCCCTGTTAACCGGCTTCATTTTCGGATCGCTCAGTATTCTTTGGCCGTGGAAAACCGCCATCATCACCACCTTCCAAAAAGGGGATGAAATCAAAGAAAAAGTAACCGGCTACAGCTACAACCTGCCGGAACTTACCGCCGAAACCGCCATCGCCATCGCCATTCTGATTGCCGGAATCGCCGCCATCGCCCTCATCGAAACCTCCGCCGGTAAGTTGAAAAAGTAGAACAAGCGTCCCGCTTGTTTAATCAACCGGGACGGTTGCGCTACTTTGAGTTACTCAATCCCTATTTTCGCCTGACGTTTTCCGGACAGGAAATGATGTTTCACCACCTTGAACAGCGCAACGGCATCGCGCAGCGGTTCAACATGGCTGCGGCGCTTCCGGTTATAAATGGTGGAAACACGCACCGAATCAATACGGATCTTCCGCAGCGCGGCATGCACTAAAATATCGAACTCGAAAGCAAACCGTTCTTCGTCACTGATAATGAACGGCAGCACATTTGTGCGGTAAAAACGGTAACCGCACGGCGCGTCGGCCACATAAATTTTTACCAGCCGGTTTAAAACCCAGCTCATAAACTGATTGGTCAAACGCCGGGTAAACGGCATTCCCTCGGTATTGGCCATCCGGTTTCCGACCAGCACCGGAATACCCGTCCGTTCGTACGCATCAATAAAGCGGCTGATTTCATCCGGGTTATGCTGACCGTCGCCGTCAACCACCACCACCGCATCGCAGCTGCTTTTCAGCACCGCATTAAAACCGGTACGCAACGCCGCCCCTTTTCCCTGATTGGTTTCGTGCCGGATCACTTCCGCCCCGGCCGCTTTCGCCAGTCCGCCGGTTCCGTCCATTGAACCGTCATCCACAACAATCACTTTCGCCGGATGCTGCATCAATACGGAACGGACGACCTCTTCGATATACGCCGACTCATTATACGCGCAAATCAGCACACAGCATGATTTCACATTACGACTTTGCCTGCGCGTTTTCATATTCGCTTTTAAACCCGAACCATTTTATCCGCCCGGTACGACGACCGAACCAGCGGCCCCGAAGCCACCGCTTCAAAACCGATTTCATAGGCCGCGGCTTCAAAATCGGCAAACTCTTTCGGGGTCACAAAACGCTTCGTATGCGCGTGTTCGCGGGTCGGCGCCATATACTGCCCGATCGTCAGCAGACGGACGCCGTGGGCGAACGCATCCCGCAGACAGTCCATCACCTCTTCGTTGGTTTCGCCCAATCCGAGCATGATTCCGGTTTTCACCTTAATGCTACCGTCACCGTATTCGGCGGCATATTTCAGAATTTGCAGCGACCGCTCATACGTCGCGCCCGAACGAATTGAGCGCTGTAATCGCTTCACCGTTTCGAGGTTGTGGTTGAATACAATCGGCCCGGCATCGAGCACCTTATAAAGCGACTCTTTCCGTCCCCAGAAATCCGGCGTTAAAACTTCAACCGTAATTCCCGGAACGCGCGCCTTCACCGCCGTAATGGTTCGGGCGAAAATATCCGCGCCGCCGTCCGGCAGATCGTCGCGCGTCACACTGGTGACCACCAAATGTTTCAGCCCCATTTTTTCAGCGGCTTCGGCCACGCGCTGCGGCTCCTCCAAATCCAGCCCTTCCGGTTTTCCGGTGGCAATTGAGCAGAAACGGCAATCGCGCGTACAGATATTCCCGAGAATCATCACCGTCGCCGTACCGTGATTCCAGCACTCGTGCCGGTTCGGACATTTGGCATCTTCGCAGACCGTATGCAGCCCGTTTTTTTTCAGCACGCGGTGGGTTTCAGAATAGGCTTTATCCGTCTGTATCGGGCGGCGCATCCATTCCGGAATCCGGGCGGGTCGCACCGCTTCAGTGGTTTCACTCATGCAATTATCTCCATTTCGCCCCCGAAAAAACACCCCGAATTCCAAATCAAATCGGGTGAAAACATAGCAGAACGGATTGGATGGAAAACAAAATTTAGCCCGAAATAAAAAATGGCGCCGGTTTCTCAAAAACCGACGCCATCTTCATTTCAGCGAATTACTTACATTACTGCTTCTGCCACCAGAATTTTTCCCAGGAACCTATGGACGAGCGATTGGTAATCAGTTTCACGTTGGTCGGATCCACCCCTTTATCGGCGCAGACATATTTCCCGTTGGCGATGCATTTCAGCGAAACCGTTCCGTCGCCGTTGCTGATCCACTGATATTTGCCCCATGTTCCCGTTGTGGTTGAAGCGGCAATCAGCGGCCAGTCTGAAAGCGAGCCGTTGGAGTAAACATACTTCCCGTTGGCGTTGGCAATCAGGTAAACATACCCGCCGCCGGCATCCACCACCTTAAATTTTTCCCACGAGCCGACCGATGTCCGGTTGGCGGCGAGCGGATACTGGTTGGCATTCAGGTTCCCGTCAGCACAGACATACTTGCTGTTGGCCACCGCTTTAAACGACACATAACTTCCGTAGGGAATTCCGCTGCTCGTATCCGGCACCAGTTTCCAGGTCCGGACATAATCAACCAGTGTTTCATTGCGGCTGTTATCAGCCAGAAACGACACATTCGGATCGCCGATCCAGTCCTGCGTTTCGGTGTTAATGTTCAGCTGCATACCGCCCGTAAAATCCTCCGACATTGAGAACGATGTGGACGTTCCGCTTCCTCCCCCGTAATACATCGTGATATTGCGTTTATCTCTCCACCAGACACCATAGGTGTGGTATGCATCGCCGACGCCGCTTCCGATCCAGTAATTTTTCGGGGTTACCAACCCCGAATACGAATGGGTGTTCATCCGCATCTGCTTCGTCAGGTTCCAGTTCCCGTTGGCCGGCCAGCCGACTCCTTCCTGCACATCGATTTCCTGCTTTCCACCGCTCTGCGGCTTCGACATCCAAAAGCCGGTAACCGTACCGTCCCGCGCGCACTTCATTTTGCATTCACTGTACATTCCGGCATAAAAGGACTCCTTGTTTTTCGACGCAAGGAATCCGGTATATACCCAATACTGCTGACTGGTATCAGCAAACTTGGTGTTTTTAAGCCGCAGGTAGCCGCCGCTTTCAGTGACCTGCGATTCATTGAACAGGCCCGGGGCGCGCCCGATCCAATACGGGTTGTATTTATACCACTTGCCGGTATCCACCCAGCCGTCGTTGAATTCATCGGTCAAATTCGAAACGACTTCCCATTTATACCCGGCCGGCGCCGGCGGCGGGCCGGCTTTAACGGCAAACGCCGCCAAAGAAAGACCGGCAATAATTAACGGTAGTTTTGTGCGGACGCATTTCCTCTGTGTTGCCCTCATTGTCACTTCTCCTCATTTTTTCTGCGCCACCACGGCGCCGTCCACCTGCCGCCCTCCGGGCCTATGTTCAGCTCAGACACTGAACGGATAGGCTGTTGATTAATACACAGGTCGAACGATAGTGCGTAGAAATAGCCCAAAAAATAACCCCTGTCAATATTTTGCGACACTTCTCAGTCATTATCTTTTAGATAAGCATCCCATTATGTGTTTTTGGCTGAAGCAAATTATGAAAACGTTCTCTGCGCAAAACCGGACTGTCTCGAAACACCCCGGGATACGACGATATCGGCACCGCGCCAACATCGAGTAGCCGAGGGAGGTTGCCCTCCCTAAGCTCTCCCACCACCGGGCATACGGTTCCGTACCACGGCGGTTCCGAATGATCATGCTGTTCTGTTTCCCAGTAACGTTTCAAGCAGATTCACCAGTCCGAG
>QKFE01000311.1 GCA_003252225.1 Kiritimatiellales bacterium
TCAAGAATCCGTTGTTCGTTTGAGTCCGGCATTGGAATGTTCTTTTTCATGCCGGGAGTAAAAAGAAATGCGGCGGAAATGTTCCGCAAAAAAGCATACAACATTTATTTGCAGAGCATTAGCTGGCCGGGCGCATCAGCCCTGCGTCCGGGCGGATTCCGGGCGTCCGAACTTGACGCACCGCACCGGTTTGCCTAAGTTCCCCGCTTCATAGGCCCCCTTATGAAAGCGGGCTTTTTTTGATGGTTATCTGAAAAAAGGCGGAATGATGCGGATCTTCCGATAACCGGGAACTGAAAATCGGTAATCAGGAAAATAACATGTCAAAAACGGTATTGATCGGCTCCCAGTGGGGCGACGAAGGTAAAGGCAAAATCATTGACGTACTCACCGCCAATGCGGACTGGGTGGTGCGCTATCAGGGCGGTAATAATGCCGGCCATACGGTTGAAATCGGCGACCAGAAATATGTGCTTCATCTGACTCCGTCGGGCATTCTGCGCGAAGAATGCAAATGCGTCATCGGCAACGGCCTTGTGGTGGATATTATCGGGCTGCAGAGCGAGCTGACCGAACTCGTCGACCGCGGCATTAAACTCGACGGACGCCTCTTTATTTCCGACCGCGCGCACATCGTTCTGCCCTACCACAAAGCACTCGACGGCACAAAGGAAGGTAAACTGGAGGCCGGCAAAAAGATCGGAACCACCAAGCGCGGAATCGGCCCCTGTTATATGGATAAAGCCGACCGGATCGGCCTGCGCATGGGCGATATTCTCGAAGCCGATTTCATCGACCGCGTCCGCGAAATGACCGCCGATAAAAACATCATTATTGAGTCAATGGGCGGCGAAGCGCTGGATATCGACCAGGTTGCCGCCGATATCACCGAAGCGGCCAACTACCTCAAACCCTTTATCTGCGATACCATTCCGCTGCTGCACAAAGCCGTGCAGGACAATGACGAAATCCTCTTCGAAGGGGCACAGGGCGTGATGCTCGACATCGATTTCGGCACCTACCCCTTCGTCACCTCTTCGAGCACCGGCGCCGGCGGCGCACCGGCCGGATCCGGTATTCCGCCGAACGCCATCGACCGGGTGATCGGCATCGTCAAAGCCTACACCACCCGTGTCGGCGAAGGCCCTTTCCCGACCGAACTGTTTGATGAAATGGGCGCGCATATCGCCAAAGTCGGCCACGAATTCGGCGCAACCACGGGCCGTCCGCGCCGTTGCGGCTGGTTCGACGCGGTGGTGGCAAAATATTCCGCGATGGTCGGCGGCATTAACGAATGGGCGCTGATGAAACTCGACGTGCTCGACGCTGTTGAAACCATTAAAGTCTGCGTCGGCTACGAAGTAGACGGCGAAAAAATAGACACCGTTCCGGCCAGCCTCAGCAAACTGGCGCGCTGCAAACCGATCTATGAAGATTTCAAAGGCTGGAACTGCCCGACCACCGGCTGCACCAGTTGGGACGAACTGCCGGAACAGGCGAAAAAATACGTCGCATACATCGAAGAAATTACCGGTGTAAAAGTCAGCATTCTTTCCGTCGGTCCGAAACGCGCGAGCACGCTGCTGCTGGATCGCTGATCCAATTAGTTTTAGGTTTTAAGTGGTTAAGTTTTAAGCCGGGCACATGATTCAACTCCGGTAGCTCTACTTAAAATCAAAAACTTAACACTTAAAACTTAACACTTAAAACTTAACACTTAAAACCCACTCCATGAGCGTTGACCCTAACAGCCTGACTCGAATCCCCAAACACGTTGCCCTCATTATGGACGGCAACGGGCGATGGGCACAGGAACGGGGACTGCCGCGCATTGAGGGGCATAAAGAGGGTGCGCAGTCGGTGCGCGCCCTTTTGCGCGCCGCAAAACAGGCCGGTGTTGAATACCTGACGGTTTACGCTTTCAGCACCGAAAACTGGAAACGGCCGCCGCAGGAAATCGACGGGCTGATGAAGCTGCTCATCGATTCGCTCAACCAATATGAAGAGGAACTGCACGCAAACCAGATCCGCCTGCGCGTGATGGGCCAGTTTGAGCGCCTGCCGCTGCCCGTTCGGATACGCCTGCAAAAAGCCATTGATGCCACCGCGCACTATGAAGGACACACGTTTATCGTTGCGCTCAGTTACGGCTCCCGCACAGAAATCGCCGACGCCGCAAAACAGATTGCCGAAAAGGTGAAATCGGGCGAACTCGATCCCGGTAAAATTGATGAGCAGACGGTTTCCGAACACCTCTATCTGCCGGATGTGCCCGACCCCGAACTGCTGATCCGTACCAGCGGCGAGCTTCGGCTGAGTAATTTCATGCTCTGGCAGCTCTCGTACGCCGAGTTTTACATCACCGACACGTTCTGGCCCGACTTCCGCGAAGAGCAGTTTTTCGAAGCACTCGAAGCTTTCAATGGCCGCGACCGGCGGTATGGTGGTGTAAAAGGAGAATAGCGGATCCCATTTTATGGACAAAAAGAGAATCATCATCGGGTTATCGATCGCTGCCGTACTAATTGTGCTGTTTTGCGTTGTTCCGGCGCAGCACTGGTTCGGACTTATCGCCATGCTCGCCGTCGGCGGGCTCGGCACGTGGGAGTTTTACGGCCTGCTCGAAGCCGGCGGAATGGGCGCATCCAAAAAATGGGGCACCTTCACCGGTCTGGTTTTTATCGCCGCCACCTGGTTTTATATGATCGGCAGCAAAGATCCGGCGCTCTGCCAGGAACTGCCTCCGGACACCACGCTTTGGTCCGTACTGCTGATCGTCATCATCTCCAATTTTTTCCGGATTCTGCGTTACGAAAATATGCGGCAGGGACTCGAAAACGCCCTCGGCACCCTGCTCGGCTTTCTCTACGTTCCGTTTCTCTGGAGCTTTTTCATCCGCGTCTTTTTAAGCGGCGATATTTCCAAACCCGGCTGGGCCGGTTTTTACCTTTTAATGATGATGAAACTGTCGGATTCGGGCGGTTATTTTGTCGGCACCAAATTCGGTAAACACCGGCTCGCTCCGGTCATTTCACCGAAAAAAAGCTGGGAGGGCCTGCTGGGCGGAATCGCCGTCTGCATCATCGCCAATTTTGTCTGGATACTGGTCACCGGCGGAAAACTGGGTTCATTCAGCATCGGACTCTTCGATGCGATTGCGCTGGGCATTTTAATCCCCGTTGTCGGCACGCTCGGCGATCTGGTCGAATCGATGTTTAAACGCGCCGTCGACGTGAAAGACTCCAATACGATGGTGTACGGACTCGGCGGAATTCTCGACATGACCGACAGCATCCTGTTCGCCTCCCCCCTGCTTTACATCTACATGAAATTCGCCCTCTCATAACCCCGGGAACCGCCCCATGCTCGAAGTTATATTCCTCATCTTCATGATGCTTTTCCTGTTCGGCATCACCGTCTTTGTGCACGAATGGGGGCACTATTTCGTCGCCCGCAGATGCGGCCTTGTCGTGGAAACCTTTTCGATTGGAATGGGCCCGGCCCTGTGGAAAAAAGAGATCAACGGCATCGTTTATAAAATCGGCGCCTTTCCCATCGGCGGCTACGTCGCCCTCCCCCAGCTCGACCCCGCCGGAATGGAACGGATGCAGGGCGAAAACCAAAATAACCGCAACCAACTGCCCGACGTTTCGCCGTGGAAAAAAATCGCCGTCGCCTTTGCCGGCCCCGTCTGCAATATCCTTTTTGCACTATTTCTGGCGGTACTCGTGTTTTTCGCGCCCGAAGACGGGATCGTTGATGAACAGGGGGTGTTTATCGCCAAAGTGGAAGCGGACAGCGCAGCTTATCGTTCCGGACTGCGAGCCGGAGACCAGATTAAAGCTGTCAACGGCAACCCAATCAAAAGCTGGTACGAAGCCCGCGTTGAATCCCTGCTCGGCGGCGGCGAAGGCAAAGCGATCGATTTTACGGTTTCCAACGAAACCGACGGCGAACGGACAATTGCCGCAAAAGTGAACAGCCCCGAAACCAGCGAATATTTAATTGACGGTGTTTTTCAGGCTGCGCCCTGTCAGATTCAGGAAGTCATCCCCGGCGGCGCGGCGGAAAAGGCGGGACTGAAAGCGGACGATATCCTGCTCGTAATCAATAATGAAATGGTGCAGGGAACCTACCATTTTTCATCGGTTATCCAGTCAAACGCCAACGCCGCCATTCCGTTGGTTATCCAGCGCGACGGCGAACGGATGGAGCTGAATATCACCCCCCAATTTGACGAAGAAGCCGGGCGCGCGATGATCGGCATCTATTTCGGCGGCGCACTTTCCATGCCGTGGACACTTTCTGGCAACCCGGTCGAACAGATTAAAAGCGACGCCACCTCAATCCTCCGCCTGCTCAAAGCCCTTACAAATAAAAAAGAGGCCAAGCAGGCCGCCAGCGGACTCGGAGGCCCCGTCTCTATTTTCACGATGATTTGGGTGGCGCTCAAAATGGGCATATTCAACGCACTCGGATTAACTCGCTTTATCAACATCAACCTCGCCGTTTTAAACCTGCTGCCGATTCCGGTGCTCGACGGCGGGCATATCTGTTTCGCGCTGTGGGAAGGGATAACCAAACGGAAAGTCCACCCCAAAATCGTGGCCACATTGGTCAATGCGTTCGCCATCCTGCTGATTACCGCCATGATTTTCCTTTCGTGGCGCGATGCCGACCGGAATTGGGGCATCTCGAAATTCTTCAAAAAAGAAGCCCCGACCGAACAGGTTGAACCGGCTCCGGAAAAATAGGGTGAAAAACCGTGAAGCGGACATACAGAAAACAGCCGATGTTCGACTTCAAACGTTTGGGGCAGTTTGCCTTCACCCTGTTCATCGTCTTTATCGCCTACCGGATTCTGACCCCGCCCTCCGACGAAACCGCACGGATCGATTCACCGGACGGAAGCAAAACCGCGCGGCTTCGCACCTTTTATTATTACGACAACCAGCCTTCCTATAAAATTTACTACCGCGAAACCGGCAACAAAGCCTGGCTGAACCTGCTTTACCTTCCGGTTTACACCAACGCCCCGCCGGACGCCCCTGCAGGTATTGAGTGGAGCACCGATTCACGAAAGCTCTATTTCAACATCGACGGATCCAACATCTGGTCGCACACCTTTGCGGAGTGAACAAATCCCTCTGCATTTGCAGTCCGTCAGCAAAAGCCTTTGGTTTGTTTGACGTATATCGCCGGTAGGGCGCTTTCGATGAAGGCGCCGCGGACGGTTCATCGAACCGTCCCTACCCATCAAAACCGGAAACCAACCGGATATGCCTGATAAAAACCCAGCCCGAATAAAATATTTCGAAACCTCCGCCGTTATTCGGCTGTAACGGGGAAACAACCGATAGGAGACAAGAAATGAAAACAGGAATCAAAACCGCAGCAGCCCTAACCGCGATCCTCTCCGCAGTAATGATCGCCGACGCTCACCCGGAAAATCAGCAGCCGGAACAACAACAGCGCCGGGAAAGAAAACCGGTCTGCCCCCAGTGCCATGCGCCGCTACAGGGAAATCAGGGTCAGTTCCAACGCCGCCAGCCGAATGCCCAGCACGGCCCGCAGCGTCAGCAGGCTTACGGACGGCAGCAGCAGAACTACCGCCCGCAGTACGGCCCGCAAAATTACCGCCAGCCCGGCCCGCAATCCCGCCGGAACCAGCAGTTTGCCCGTCCGGAACAGCCCTATCCGCAAGCCCGCGAACAACATTGGCAGCAGCCGCAGGCACCGCGCCCTCAGCAGCAATATGACCGGCAGAACGCTCAGCAGCCCCGCTTCCGTGGACAGCAGCAGCCCCAGCCGCAGTGGCAGCCCACCCCTGAACAGAAACAGAAATTCCAGCAGAGACGTCAGGCGGTAATGAAGCGGTTTGATGCAGACGGCGACGGACGTCTTTCCGAACAGGAAAGAAAACAGGCCAAAAAAGCCCTGAAAAAACATCAGCTCGAAGGCCGGCAGGGCTGCCCCGAAAAACGGCCCAATCAGCCTGAAAATGAAGCCCAGGCAGAATAATTAAATTTTCTGTCCAACTGCCCGTATGGCCGGCGTCATGTGGGCAGTTGTTTGTTAAAGAACAACCACGGCGCAAGGTTCCCTCCCTCTTTTCCTTGCGCCGGTTTTCTTTTCCGCCGCTTCCGTATCCCGTAAAAAGGGCCTCCCTTTCGCAAAACAAGTCACCCGTCAGAAACTTTACCCGAAAAAATACATCACATCTGTCCACAAATAAAAACAGGCGGCGTTATGTGTGTATCCATTGATTCAATGGATTCGCGGCGCAGGGTTTCCCTCCTCTTTTCCCTGCGCCGTTTCTTTTTGCCTATTCGAGGAAATAATTGTAGTCGCGCGCCTCTTTGCTTTCGATGATTTCCATGGCGTCTTCGGGGCTGATGGCGGCCATCAGGCGGGTTCGAATCGCCTCATCGGAAACCATCGCCGAAAGGCTGGAAAGGACTTTGAGGTGCATGTCCTTTTTATCTTTCGGGGTGACGATGAGCATAATCAGCTTAACCGGTCCGCCGTCGGGTGCATCGAAATCGATCCCGCCGCGGCAAATACCCATCACTCCCTGAATGGCGGGGCCTTTTTCGATATGGCCGTGGGGAATGGCGATACCTCGGCCCATGGCGGTGGACATATCTTTTTCGCGATCAACGACGGACTGGTAGAGCTCTTCCTGCGCAATATGTTCCACCCGGTGTGTCCGCATTAAAAAAGCCACTAATTGCCGGATCGCGTCCCATTTATCGAGCGCCTTCAAATCGACCGTAATAAATTCTTCCGCCAGAAATTCGACCAGCCGCTGGCGGTCGCGGTTAGCTTCGCCGGAGCGGACCAGCGCGGCTTTGGTGCAGAAGGGGCCGACGATTTCGGCGATGGTGACACCGGCCAGAATGATGGCGCTGACGCTCTGTTTGATGGCATCGGGAATATGTGCATCGCTGCTGAGCAGGATGACCAGACCGATCGCGATGCCGGACTGGGGATAGAGTGCGAACGCCATATTCTGCCAGATGCGCGGCATACATTTTCCTGCAATTCCGCCGAGTGCCGCGCCGATGCTTTTGCCGAGTACGCGCGCGCCGACGTAAATGAGGGCGAGCACTCCGACGGCCAGCATCGCGTCGAGATGGAGCGAAACTCCGGCCAGCGTGAAAAAGCAGACATAAAGCACCGGTTCAAGCGGAGCCAATGTGGTCAGCTGCTTTTCGGCCGATTCGGAGCTGTTTCCGAGGAAGACGCCGAAAAAGAGGTTAACCAGCAGCGGGCTGAGCTGGAGATAGGCCGCCATTCCGTCGAGCAGCATAATGGCCAGCAGAATGGTGGTGAAATCGTGGAATTTCGGACGGCTTACCAGCGCCTTACTGATCCATCCGGCGGAAAACCCGAGAATTAAAGCCCCCAAAAGATGGTAGGCGGAAAGAATCAGCGCGTCGTCCACTTTACCCGCCGTTTCACCGCTTTCAAAATAGGCCGCAACAAAGGTGCGCATCATCACAAAAATCAGGATGCAAAAAATATTATTCAGCGCCACCGCCGAAATCAGCGTTTTCACAAACGGCCCCTTTGCGCGCATTTCGCGGATGAGCGCAATCGTTGTGGCCGGGGCGGTTGATACTGAAATCGCGGCCAAAAGGCAGGTGGTCGGCCAGTCCATCCCGAAAATACGGGCGGAAAGCATCACCACCCCGAATGCAAAACCGACCTCAAAAATTGAAATCGAAATAATACGCCGCAGTGAATTGTGAATCCGGCGATAGGACAAATGGCCGCCGATACTCACCGCCACCAGACTCATCGCAAAGGTTGAAAGCGGCTGAAGATCGTGCAGTTGGTCGTGCGATCCGATCAGCCCGAGACACGCCGGGCCGATGATGACACCGCCGAGAATATTCCCGGTTACGTGCGGCAGCTTCAAAAACCTGGCCAGCCATCCGCCGGTAAAACCCGCCAGAATCAGAATACCGACCACCAGAAACGGGCTGAGCTGATGACTGCTGTGAATAATCGAATCGACAATCTGATGGTATGCTTCCAAAATTTTCCCTTATTCAACCAACACGCATGTTGCAACGGTACGCGCGGATTCTGGCAAAGCCGTCCGCCCTTGGCAAGGAATCTGAACATAATCTCAATAAGAAGCGCCCCGCACCGCCTGACCGATTGACAAAGCACAGAAACCTGTGAGACCTTTTTTGCCCTGTAAAGGGTCGAATGAACGGGGTACAAAACAGTCAAACTATTGCACACCTGCTGGGCGGACGGATCAGTCCGGAGGAGCTGGAAGCCGCCCAAATGGAAGCGGGTTCGCTACTGGATGAACTGGAAAAACGCGGTCACGATACATTTGCGCTGTTTTCCCACATCGCCCAAAAGTGCGGAATGGAAGCCGTTGAATTGACCCCGAAATATCCCGCGCCATCGGCGGCCCATCTGATCACGCCCGAAACCGCCCTGCGCTATCAAATCGTCCCCCTCGAATCGAACGACCGAATGCTGACGATTGCGTTCGGCGATCCGCTCGATATTGAAACGCTCGACACGCTTCAGCATCTGTTTAACCAGCCGCTGAATATTGTTGCGGCCCTGCCCGAACAGATTGCCGAAACGCTGGCCCGGCTTTACCCCGAAACCGACAGCGAACCGGGCTCTATTTTATCCGCAGCCCCGACCAAAAAAGAAAACGCCGCCCTTTCCGAAACCGCCGACAGCGATGAACCGATTATCAAACTGGTCAACATGCTCATCGTCGAAGGGTTCAAACAGCGCGCATCCGATATTCACATCGAACCGCTCTCAAAAACCTTCCGCATCCGCTACCGAATCGACGGCGCACTGCGCGAAATTGAAGGCCCGCCGCGCCGCCTTCACCCCACCGTGATCAGCCGCATCAAAATTATGGCGGGCATGAAAATTTCCGAAAAGCGGCTGCCGCAGGATGGCCGCATCGAAATACGGGTACAGGGCCGCGATCTCGACCTGCGCGTATCATCGATTCCGACCAATCACGGCGAAAGCATTGTGATGCGTATTCTCGACAAACAGAACCTCGCGCTCGGCCTGCCCAACCTCGGATTTTATGAAGACGATCAGGCGGCATTCGAACGGTTGATCCGCTATCCTGACGGCATCCTGCTGATCACCGGCCCGACCGGTTCGGGAAAAACCACCACCCTGTATGCCTGCCTCAATCACCTCAACAAACCCGACCGAAAAATCATCACCGTCGAAGATCCGGTTGAATACCAGCTTTCCGGCGTCAATCAGGTTCACGTCCGTTCCGAAATAGGGCTCACTTTTTCCGCCGCACTCCGCTCTATTCTGCGGCAGGCTCCGAACATTATTATGATCGGCGAAATCCGCGACCGCGAAACCGCCGAAATCGCCGTCAATGCCGCGCTCACCGGGCATCTGGTTTTGAGCACGCTGCACACGAACGACGCACCGAGCGCAATTACCCGTTTGGCCGACATTGGCGTTAAACCCTTCCTCGCCTCGTCCTCCGTCCGCGGAATTATGGCCCAGCGGCTGGTTCGGCAGATTTGCACCGAATGCAAGTGCCCGCATATTCCGACCGAAACCGAACTGCGCATACTCGGTTCCGCGCCCGCCCTTTATAAGGGTGAAGGCTGCCCGGCCTGCGGAAATACCGGCTATCTCGGACGCAAAGGTATTTTTGAACTGATGCACGTGAACGACGAAATCCGGCAGATGATTTATTCCGGCCTTTCCGCCTCCGAACTCCGCGCACAGGCCCGCGCGCTCGGAATGCGTACCCTCCGCGAAGACGGCCTCCGAAAAGCCGCCGACGGAATCACCACACTCAGCGAAGTTCTGCGCGTAACGATGAGGGATGAAAACTGATGGAAAGCCGTTTTCAGAATAACGTAGACGCGACGCCCTCGTCGCGTTTCGCACTCAAGGCAAAGGTTGCTGAAATAACGCGACGAGGGCGTCGCGTCTACATTAAAGAGCCTGCGAGGAGCCGCACATGACTCCTATTTTAACCGACTTAATTCAATCCAATCTGCTGACGCGGGAACAGGCGGAAGCGGTATTTGCCGAGCATCGCGAACAGGGCCGGTCAATTCAGGAAATCGCCGTTGAGCAGGGATTCATCGATGAACAGACCTATCTAAAAACGGTCGCGCACCATTTAAACACAACCGTAATTGATTTGAATGCGGCGAATGCAAAACCGGTGATTCCGGCGGCTATTGCCCGCATGTATCGGGTTGTACCGGTCAGCATGTCGGACTCCGTCGCGGTTTTGGCGGTTTTCGACCTCCCCGACCCGGCGGCAACGGACGATATTTCCTTCGCGCTTTCCTGCCGCATTGAATATGTCGTCGCGCCGAAAAAACAGGTCGAAGAAACCCTCCTCAAACTGTACGGCAAAGCGGAGGATTCGGCAGCCCCTCTTTCGGTGTTTGACGATGCGGACGAAATACTGAACGCCGACGACCTCGAACATGCGGCGAACGCAACGCCGGTGATCCGGTTCGTCAATCTGGTACTGCATCAGGCCGTGAAAGACCGTGCGTCCGACATTCATTTTGAACCGTTCGAAAGCGAGTTTAAAATCCGCTACCGCGTCGATGGCGCCCTGTATGAAATGGAACCGCCTCCCATCAATCTGGCTTTGCCGATCATCTCGCGTGTCAAAGTCATTTCCGGCCTCGATATTGCCGAATCGCGCCTGCCGCAGGATGGCCGGATTCAACTGGATATCGCCGGCCGTTCGATCGATTTCCGTGTTTCCACCCTGCCGACCCAGTTCGGCGAAAGCGTTGTACTGCGCGTGCTCGACCGGTCCAATGTGCAGCTCGATATCGACAACATCGGTTTACCCGACGACATCCGCAAACCGTTCCTCGAAGATATTCAAAAACCGAACGGAATTATCATCGTAACCGGCCCGACCGGTTCGGGGAAAACCACCACCCTTTATGCCGCGCTTCAACGCATCAATAAAATCGAAACCAAAACCCTGACCGCCGAAGACCCGGTTGAATACGACGTCGAAGGCATTATTCAACTGCCGATCCGCGATAACATCGGGCTGACGTTTGCCTCCGCGCTCCGCTCCTTTTTGCGGCAGGATCCCGACGTTATTATGGTCGGCGAAATCCGCGACCTCGAAACCGCGCAGATTGCCGTGCAGGCCTCACTCACCGGCCATCTGGTTTTCAGCACCCTGCACACCAACGACGCGCCCGGAGCAATTACCCGCCTCATCGATATGGAAATCGAACCCTACCTGATTGCATCCACGCTCGAAGCGGTCATGGGTCAGCGGCTGATTCGAACGATTTGCCCCGATTGCCGATCTGCTTATCAGCCCGATGAAGCCGTTTTAGCGTTGCTCGAACTCAAAAAAGAACAGGTTGGAAACCAGCCCTTTTATCACGGAACCGGATGCGAAACCTGCGCAAACACCGGCTATTCCGGTCGCCGCGCCATATTTGAATACATGCCGATTTCCGATCCGCTGCGCGCTGCCATCATCGACAGAAAACCCACTATCGCCCTGCGCAACAAAGCGATGGAGCTCGGTATGCGAACCCTCCGCGAAGACGGACTCCGCTGCATTTTAGATGGATACACTACCGTCGACGAAATCATTCAATACACGTAACCACTTAACCCATTAAACTGCACCCATGCCCAAATTCAGATACACAGCGCACGATATTAACGGAGAAGAAAAAAGCGGAACCGTGAATGCCGCCAATAAAGATGCGGCGATCTCGCAATTACGGAACAAAGGGCTGTTTCCGACGGATGTAATGGGTACGGAGCTGAAAATCCCGCCCGCCGGGAAACCGCCGAAGGCGCGCGTCGGGCTCGATATGGAAATCCGGCTGCCGGCCTTTTTAAGTGTGGTACGCCCGAAGCAGCTGATGATTATGACGCGGCAGATGGCGACACTGATTCACGCCGGATTGCCCCTGCTCCGCAGTTTGCAGGTTCTCAAACGGCAGGAGAAAAACCCGGCATTGAAAAAGGCCCTGAACAATGTGGCGGAATCGATCGAAAGCGGCAGTACACTGGCCGAAGCGCTGGGCTCGCATCCGCGGATTTTCAACCGGCTTTACATCAACATGATTAAGGCCGGGGAGGCGGGCGGACTTCTGGATGTGGTGCTGGAGCGTTTGGCGACCTACATGGAAAAGGCCGAGAGGGTGAAGAACAAGGTCAAAAGCGCGATGACTTATCCGATTGTGGTTTTGACGGCTTCCACCGGTATTATGATTTTCCTGATGGTGGCGATCATTCCGAAATTTGAGTCGATTTTTGCCGATATGCTCGAAGGCCGTTCACTGCCGACACTGACCCTTTATGTCATGGGCATCAGCGAAAAAATTAAGGGTGAATGGCCGGTCATTTTCGGCGCGATTGCAGGCCTTATTGTTTTAGTCGAGATTTTGAAACGATTTCGCATCGGCCGGATTATTCTCGACTCGCTGAAGCTGGCGACTCCGCTGATTGGAAACCTCAGCCGCATGTCGGCACTTGCGCGGTTTGCCCGTACGCTCGGCACGCTGCTGGAATCCGGCGTACCGATCCTGCAGGCGCTGACGATTGTGAAAGAGACGCTGAACAGTGAAATTATTTCGAAGGCGGTGCAGGATATTCACGACAGCATCAAAGAGGGCGAATCGATGGCCGCGCCGGTGGATGCAAACCGGATCTTTCCGCCGATTTTCGGCGGAATGGTGGAAGTCGGCGAAGAGACCGGCGAACTGCCCGCCATGCTGCTGAAAACGGCGGATATGTATGAGGACGAAGTGGATAACACCGTCGCGGCGCTCAGCTCTATTATTGAACCCCTTTTAATTGTGCTGCTGGCGGTGGTCGTCGGGACAATTGTGATTGCCATGTTCCTGCCCATGGTGTCTATTATCGGTAACCTGAGCTAAGGCAAACAGACATTAAACGGAGACCGAAAATGAGAGCCCTACTGATCGTTGCCCACGGAAGCCGCCGCAAAGAATCCAACGAAGAGGTCCGCCGACTGGCCAGCCGTATTCTCGAAAATGCAGGCCCCGCCTTTGATCTGGTAACGAGCGCATTCCTCGAAATCTCCAGCCCGCAGATCGACTCCGCTGTTCATGACCTCATCGAAGACGGCGCGACCGAAATTAAAGTTTTCCCCTATTTTCTCGCCGCCGGCACCCACGTGGTGAACGATATCCCAAAACTCATCAACGCCGAAAAAGAGACCCATCCCGGCATCCATTTTGAAATCCTGCCCCACCTCGGCGCGTTGCAGGGCATCAGCACGCTGATTCTCAACCAGATTTACCACGGCACCCCGCTCAACCCCAGCCTCGCCGCCCTTGCGACGGATTAACTCGGACTACGTTGGAGGGCGAGGCTCTGTCCGAGCCAATACGGTTGCGACAAAGCGCAACCCTCCACACCGCAAGCGCATAAATTCTAAATTCCGTTTGACTTAGCCTGCCGATTCGCCTAGGTTCCGCCCCTTGTTTTGACACCCCAACAATCGGGGGAGGTGAATTTAGGATATGGCAAAAGAGACCTGTGAAGTAAAAGTACGCCGCGGCGAAAACGTTGACCG
>QKFE01000023.1 GCA_003252225.1 Kiritimatiellales bacterium
ATCTGGCCGTCGAATTTACTCTTTTTTGGCGTAACGGCACTCATCAGGTTTTGGTTCCATCCGGCGCTGGAGCGCTGCGCCGAATTTCGCTTTGACTGGATTGCGCAGATGTTTGCCCGGAATATGGCGCTGATCTGATCGGGGCACAAAAAAACCGCCCAGTGGAAACTGAGCGGTATTTGCAAAAAGCGCGGTGCTTGTTTAAGCAACTTTTGCTTTTGCGGTTTCAACCAGCTTGGTGAAGCCTTCGGCATCGTGAATGGCGATTTCAGAAAGCATCTTGCGGTTGAGTGCAATGCCGGCTTTGTTGCACCCGTCGATGAAACGGCTGTATGAAATGCCGTTCATGCGGCAGGCAGCATTAACACGAACGATCCACAGGCTGCGGAAGTCGCGTTTCTTGTGCTTGCGGTGCACATAGGCCATGGCCTGTGCGCGGTCGACGGCTTCTGTGGCCTGCCGGAAAAGTTTACTGCGGGCGCCGCGGAAACCTTTTGCAAGTTTCAGGCGGTTGTTTCTTCTACGGCGAGAGGCCGGTCCATTGGTTGCTCTTGGCATGATTCAGTCTCCAGCAATTAGATGAACGGAGTAATGCGCTTCATATCCGCCTGATCGACGATATCCTGACTGCGCAGTGTCCGTTTGCGTTTACGGTTTTTGTTCGACAGAATATGGCTTCCGCCCATGTGATTACGTTTCAGCTTGCCGGTTCCTGTTTTGCTAAACCGTTTGGCTGCACACTTTTTAGTTTTCATTTTCGGCATGATAGTACCACCATTTCTTAAAAATTTGACCTATGCGAGATCGGGGGATCGCGCAAAAGAGGAGTGTTTATAGGGAATGGGCGGGGGCAAGTCTAGTGTTTTTTTTAGGCAATTCAGGCTGATTATTCAGGTTTTGACGTGAGGGTGAGCACCAGACGTCCGGGGTGGTAGTGCTGAACACGGGAACGTCGAACAAAACCGGCATTTTCCGCCAGGCCTACAAGTTCAGCGGGGCGAAAGCCGCGGCGAATGGAGATGAGTCCGTCGGTGCGGGCGAAGCTGTGCGGATAGAAGAGGGATAGCAGGGCATAGCCGCAGTATGAGCCGGGAGAGCGAAGAAGGTCGCTGAAAACCATTTTGCGGCGGACAAGCGGATACCAGTGCTTTAGGAGTGTTGTGATCTGTCCGTTGCTGAGGTGGTGGAGGAAATGGTTGGCGAAGACATAGTCGACCGTTTCGTTGATGGGATCGGCCAGCAGGTCTTTGTAAACCACTTTCAATCCGGGAACATTTCCATAGTTTGAGCGGGCGTAAGCGATGATGCGCTCATCAATGTCGCAGGCGGTGATGCGCAGTTTCAGCCCGAGATTGCGGGCCGCAGTCAGTAGCCACGCATCGATATCGCATCCGCCGGCGCCCATGTCGAGCAGGTGGTATTCGCGCTCCGGTTCGCGCTGCATATCGACCAGTACTTCGCGGCGCAGAATGGTGCGGTAGCGACCGACGAGGCGGTTGATGGAGGCGAACTGGCAGACGGTTCGCAACAACAGGGTTCCGTTGCAGTCAGGATCGTCCATCAGTTCGGAATGGGTTGCACGGGCGGTGAAGTCAATAAGCACGGTTCAGTCTTTCTTTTGAAATTGAACTGTTTCGAGCAGTCCGCCCATGTAATGGCGGCGGTTTTTCAGTGTGAAACCGTGTTTTTCGAAACAGCGGCTCAGGTCGATGCGGTCGGGGTAGAGTTTCAGGCTGTCGGCAATGTATCCGTAGACATCGGGATTATTGTGCAGCACCAGCCCCCAGAAGCCGCCCCAGCATTTCAAGGCTGCGTGGCCGATTGCCTGTCCGACTCGGTTTCGGGGTTTGGAAAAATCGAGAAAAGCGGCGGTTCCGCCGGGCGTGAGTATGCGGGCTATTTCGTCGAGGGTTTGGTTGAGGTCGGGAGCGTTGCGCAAGGCATAGCCGCCGGTGACAATATCGATGCTTTTATCTTTAAGAGGAAGGGCTGCCATGCTGCCTTCGATGTATTCCACATTGAATAGATTGGTTTGGCGGTCGGCGATTTCGAGCATGGCCGGGGTAAGATCAATGCCGGTAATTCGACCTTCCGGAAAGCGTGATGCCAGCAGACGGGCAATGTCGCCGGTGCCGCAGGCGAGGTCGGCGCATACGGGTTTTTCAAGGTCAGGAAGGGCGGCGACGAGGTGACGTTTCCATGCGGCATCGCGCCCGAAGGAGAGTGCCTTGGTGATGAAGTCATATTTTGGCGCCACTTCGGCAAACAGTTCCCGGTTGAAGCGTTGCTTCCGGTTCGGGTCGTCGATGTGTTCTTTGGGTTTCAGTCGGAATTGTGCACTCATTGAGGAGCGGGTTCTGTTTTGATGGGGTCGGGAATGGTGAGCATGGCGAAATAGGGCGCGAGTTTTTCGCGCACAGGCGGACGGAACAGAATGCGTTGGGCAAAACAGCGGCGCAGGGCAGACCAGATGCGTCCGGTGCGGGTGCCCATCCACATGCCGCGGGCGGCGCGGCGGGCGGCAATGCGGTAGGCATAGCGGCGGACGCGGGTGTATTCCGCGAAACACTGGTCGGCCCGGGCGGGATATTGAAGGGCTTCGGCGAGGGCATCGGCCAGATGGGCAGCGTCGGCAAAGCCGGTGTTCATGCCCTGCCCGCCGATAGGGCTCATGACGTGCGCGGCATCGCCGCAGAGCAGGGTGCGGCCTTTTCGATAGGTGTCCGCAAGGCGGTGGGCAGGTCGGAAATAACTTTCAAAGTGGATCGGTGTGCTGTTCAGATCCACGTCGATGCGGTCGTGCACCTTCTGTCTGACGGTTTGTCCGATGTCGGATTTTTCAGGGTTGCAGCAGAGCGGCATCTGAATGATCCATCGGCGGCGTTTCCCGGAGAGGGGAAAGGATTCCACGGAACCGTTCGGGCCGAAGTAAAGATGTGCTTCCGTGCCGAGTGCGGTGCGGTCGTCGAAGTCGGCCATAAAAAAGCGGGTTCGGTAATTTCTTCCGGGGAAACGGATACCGGCCTGTTTTCGTACCAGACTGCGGTGGCCGTCGCAACCAACCAGCCAGGTTGTCCGGATTTCCGTGACGGCGCCGCTGGCGGCGTCTTTGAGCCGGGTGCGTACGGTGTCGGGGCTGGAAACCTGTCCGATAAATTCCATTCCGTCAAATAGGTGGACCTGCGGGAACCGGTTCAGATTTTTCCGGAGGATGGAAATGGTTTCGGTTTGGGGCAGGGAAAGAATATAGCGATGGGTGCCGGGCAGGCGCGAAAAGTCGACGTCGCCGAGCAGTTCCCCGTGTTCAAAGGCTTTGGCGGTGGTGATCGGGATTCCCCGATCTTCAAACGTACGGTCGAGTTCCAGCGTTCGGAGGAGGGCGAGGGATGGCGGGGTGATGCCGATTGCCAGTGAACCGCGGACGGGCTGGGTGCGGCGTTCGGCCACGATCACCCGGAGACCCCGTTTTCCGAGGAGGTTGGCCAGCAGCAGGCCGACCGGCCCCGCGCCGATGATCAGGACATCGGCATCCGTCGGTCGGTTATCGCTCGGTTGGGGAACGCTTTTGCTGAGTTTGGGGAACCAGAAGGGTACGGTCTGCTGGTAGCGGCGGAAGGCCTCGCCGAAACAGCGGAGGAAGCGGCGCTCCTTGAGGGCGGCTCCGATGACGCAGTAAGCGGTCCAGGAAACCGCGAGCACCAGCTGGTCGGGTGTCCAGACGGAGGTGAGCCAGAGCAGAAGGGCGAAGGAGATATAGATCGGTTGGCGGACGTGGCGGTAGAGGCCCTGCGTGGCGAAGGGTTTGTATTCCGCTTTGCGATTGAAAAAAACAGAGCTCCATCCGATGTAGCCGGTTTGAATGCCGAGCTGCGCGTCCGCCATCGATTTTCCAAGCAGCAGCCAGCTTCCGGCGGCGGCGATACCGATGCCGGTTTTCCAGCCTATCGGCGCTTCCCACCAGACCACTCCGGAGGGAGACCAAAATATAAAAGCGGCCAGCAATTGAAGGGAGGAGATGGTGGCGAAAACAGTCCACGAAAGTTTGGCACCAATGCCGAGCGGTACCAGTTTAGCCATAAATCGCCGCCCTTTTGGCGTAAGGAGCCATGAGTGGGTAATCGGGAACGCGGCTAGCAGGAGGGTGTTTGCTGCTGCGGCGCTCCAGCCTCGAAAAGGGCCGATACCGAAGCGCATGCCGGAAAACAGCGAGAGAGCCATTGCGATGACGGCGGCGGCAAAGGCGAGATGGCAGAGGATGCCGTAAAACAGGGCGGTCAAGCGCTGTGCGGGACGGTATGCAGGATTATCTTTCTGCATGGGCAGCCTCTTTCGGGTTGAGTTTTTCCAATGCGGAGAGAACTTCCCCTGCATTCCGACCGAAAGCGTCGGCCAGTATGAATTCCTGATTTTTGCGGACATATTCATTCGACAGCGGCAGGCTGCGCCAGCGGTCGGGGGCCGGGTAGAAAAAGTCAACCCGGGCGGCGGGGCCGGATACAAAATCGATGATCAGCGTTTTGTCCGTCTTGTCGGCGGTATAAAGGGCCATCACCTCTTTGAGTGCCGCGATATAGGTTTGCATGTCGGGGTTATTCGGCCAGTTGGCTTCTTCGCTTCGGATTATTTTGGCGAGTACTTTGTTGGGGTAGCGGGTTCGGATTTCCGAACGCACAATCGCTTCATGGCCCTTTTCAACTAATTGCACCTCGCCCTGCGGGAAGAGGGCGTTGGGTACTTTGGTTCGGTGCAATACGTTGTCGCCGAAAAGCGGAAGCGCCGACAGGGCGGCAATCAGCAGGCTATGCAACAGTTTCGGCATGGCGTCGGGCCGGTGTGTTTTCAGTATGGACGGAATGGACTTCAAGCAGGGCGGCTTCGATGGTGAGGCCGGGGCCGAACGCCATGGCACAGATCGGTTGCGCTTCGTTCCGGCCGGGGCGGCTGAGTATCCGCTGTAGGACGAACAGAACGGTGACGCTGCTCATGTTTCCGCAGGTACGCAGTACTTCACGCGAATCGGCGATTTGTTCGGGGTTTAACTCCAGTCCGCTTTCAATTTTATCAAGAATAGCGCGCCCGCCGGGATGAACGGCCCAGATGCCGATCTCCTCTTTATTCCAGGGGGCGTTTTCGAGCATATTTTCCACCATCCCGCTGAGGTTGGCGGCAATGATGTTCGGGACGTAAGTGGAGAGCCGGATGTCGAATCCCCGGTCGCCCACCTCCCACGCCATCTCGTCCGCGCCTTCCGGAGCCAGTGCCGAGAAAAAGGATTCGAGAGCCAGTACCGGCTGTTTTCTGTTTGGTGCGCGTGCGCTCACAATCACGGCGGCGGCTCCGTCGGCGAAGAGAGAATTGGCCAGCAGACTGTCGGCCTCTTCGCGGAACTGGAGGTGCAGCGAGCAGAGTTCAATGCAGACCACCAGCACGGTGGCATCGGGGCGGGCGCGGCAGAATTGATCGGCCATGCGCAGGGCCGGGAAGGCCGCGTAGCACCCCATGAAGCCGAGGTTGTAGCGTTCGGTGTTTTCCGCCAGTCCGAGCCCTTTGATGAGATCGAGGTCGGGGCCGGGGTTATAAAATCCGGTGCAGGAGACCGTCACCACATGGGTGATATCTTCCGCCGAAAACCCTTTTGAGTTTTCAAGTGCTTTTCGGCCGGCTTCGATTACCATTTCGCGCGAGCATGCCTGATAATAGCGGTTGCGCGCCTGCGTGGAGGGCTCAATGATTCGTCCGTGTTCATCTTCGAGAAAAAGGCGGGGTTCGGCTCCGGGGGCGAAATCGGGCAGGACGCTATGGCGGGTTTCGATGCCGGAGTGGTCGTAAATTCCGTGGATCAGTCGGCGGTTCCGTTTGCCGGGCAGCCAGTCGACCATGCGATCGCGGGCATAGTCCTGCCGGTAGGAATAGTTTGGAAGTACGGTTTCGATGCGGTGGATAAAGGTTTTCATTGAACGGTTCCTTCCAAATTACATTCGACGTTCACGGTGTCGCCGACGCGGATAACCCCCATAACGGATGGAGCTTTGAGTCCGAAGGTTTTGAGGGAGACGGGAAATGCCATTCGGCAGCGGATGCGGTTCTCTTCACGTTTCCAGTCTGAAAGGGTAGCAACCACGTCGTGCTCCTCATTGCAGATCTTGAGATTAAGCATGACCTGACTATCCCCGGTTTCGGGAAGCAGGGCATTTTCAATCCGACCGGTGATCAGAGTGAAGTTTTCGGCATCGAGCATTTTGAACATGTTTTTATCACGTTTTTTGTGCTGTGTCGTCATGCCGGACACGTTGATCGTTGTGATGGCGCTGAACTGCGCTTCGCCGGTTTGACTGTTTTGGGTGATCTCGGTGATAAACGGCGTAGCGGAAACCACGCCTTCAAAATCGTGCAGTGTCGAAGTGCCGCTGAATGTGATGCTTGCGTTTGTTTTAAATTTTTCAGCCCGACTGAACGGTGCTTGCAGCGCGAGCAGGGCGTAACAAAGCAGGAGGGTGGATCGAATATATATTTTTTTCATGAAAGATTCCTTCCGTTTGCGATTAAGGTGCACCGGTTCCGGTTGTTCTTCAAGTACATCAATCTGAAGTTACCGTAAGGTTTCGGAGATTGTGCAGTTCCGGGAGCAGTGTTAGTTTTCTGTTCATGGAACGCGATGAAGGAACTCTCATTCTGTTGGTAGAGGACGATAAAACGTTGTCGGAAAGTTTACGGCGAGGTCTGGTGGAGTCGGGGTTTTCCTGCCGCTGTGCAGCAACCTTCGGCGAAGCCGAAGCGGCACTCAGGGAAGCCCTGCCCGCACTTGTATTGCTGGATATGGGTCTGCCTGATGGCGATGGAGCAGAGCTGCTCCGGCATATCCGCCGCCGTGATGCTAAACTGCCGGTCATTATCACTACGGCGCGCTCGGGGATTTCGGATCGGGTGGGCGGGCTGGAAAACGGCGCGGATGATTATTTGGTGAAACCTTTTGCCTTTGAGGAGTTGCTGGCACGAATCCGGGTTCAATTGCGCCATTCCGAACGGGCGCAGCTACAATGGACGGTCGGAGATCTGAAAATCGACCTGCCGACCCGGACGGCTTCCCGTGGCGGTACTCCGCTTGATCTGACTCCGCGCGAGTTTGATCTGCTGGCTTATCTGGCCTCACTGCGCGGTGAAACGGCCACCCGCCAGATGCTTCAGCTCGAGGTGTGGCATGTGCGCTCTGCAATGGCGTCGATGGATAACGTGATTGATGTGCATGTTTCGCGGCTGCGGCATAAACTGGATCTTTCCGGCGGGGCGCCGCTGCTGCATACGGTGCGCGGTGTTGGGCTCGTGCTGAAGGAGCCGGAATGAAAACGCGTTCCATTCGTTTCCGCTTTTTTATGTGGCTGGCCGTCCATACGGTCATTGTATTTGCGGCGATCGCTTTCTCGCTGGTTGCATACGATTTTTCTGAATATCTCGAAGACCCCACCAAGTTTTGGAGCGAGGTTGAAGAGGCCAGTATTGTGGTCGGTGCAATGCTGGTTCTGTTTCCCGTGAGTCTGTTCGGGGCGTGGCTGATTTCCCGGCGGTTGCTGCGTCCTTGGCGGTCTTTGGTAGAGCAGGCCGAAGGCATCAGTAGTGGCAGACTGGAGGAACGTATTCAGGCGGAGAATCCGGACGATGAAATCGGACGGCTCTCCGCCACGCTCAATCAGGCCTTTGACCGCTATGAGCTGCTGCTCGACCGGATGCACCGTTTCGGCTACGACGTCTCCCACCAACTGCGGAATCCGCTTGCTGCAATTCGGATGACCGGCGAAGTTTGTCTGAAAAATTCGCGCACCGGGGAAGAGTATCGGGCAGCTATTGGCGAGATGCTCGAAAGTGTCGGTCGATTGGCGCGGACGGTTGAGCAACTGCTGATGCTGGCCCGGGCGGTTGGCGGTGCGTTGGAAGAGTTTCGGGCGGAGATTTCTCTTGAGGAAATTGCCGGTGAAGTGGTTCAGGAGGCCCGGGTGATCGGTGAATTGCGCGATCTGGCGGTTCATTTGGAAAGCAGCAACGATCCGCTCCGGGGACGTGGTGTCCCGGAGCTGCTCCGCGAAGCACTGTCTAATCTGCTCGACAATGCGCTGAAATATTCCCCGGACGGCGGAGAAATCCGGGTTTGTCTCGAACGGGTATCCCCGAGTTTGGCGCGAATTACGGTTTGTGACTCCGGGCCGGGACTGGATGCCCTTCAAAAAAGCGTGGTGTTTCGGCCGTTCAAACAGGGTTCCGCAAAGGGAAAAGAGAGTGTCGGGCTCGGGCTAGCCATTGTCGCCGATATCTGCCGGGCCCACGAAGGCCGTTTCGGGGTGGATGATAATCCCGGCGGCGGATGCCGGTTTTGGATTGAACTGCCGATTTCGAGATTGGGGATGGACTAAATTCCCTGTCCATGGCCGTGGACTTCGCGGGTGCGGATCATCACGCCGCTTTCGGAGCGGGTAACCAGACTGCCCGGCGGGGTGCTTTCCATCAGAAAGACGTTACCGGCCACGGTGGTGCCTTTTCCGATCACGGTATTTCCGCCGAGAATAGTGCTGTTGGCGTAAACGATGACATCGTCTTCAACGGTGGGGTGGCGCTGGATATGTTTGATCGGACGGCCGTGTTCATCAAGCGGGAAACTTTTTGCGCCGAGGGTAACGCCCTGATAAAGCTTTACATTGTTGCCGATATGGCTGGTTTCGCCGATGACGACGCCGGTTCCGTGGTCGATGAAAAACCCTTTGCCGATGGTTGCGCCGGGGTGGATATCGATCCCGGTGAGCGAGTGGGTGTATTCGCTCATAATCCGCGGGATGAGCGGAACCTTGAGTCTGTAAAGTTCGTGAGCGATGCGGTGGGAGGTGATCGCGACGAGGCCGGGGTAGGCGAGTTTGACTTCGGCATAACTGAGTGCCGCCGGGTCGCCGTTGTATGCGGCTTTCACATCTTCAATCAGCATTCCGCGGATTTCGGGTATTTTCGCGAGGAAGCTGTTTACGATTTCGGTCGATGCCAAAAACAGGTTGTCGATCGGGGGGCGTTTTTCGTGCAGGTCAGCCGCGCCCATCCAGCGAAACGGGAGGGCCTTTTCAATCTCCTGTTCGAGAATTTCGGCGGTATTTTTAAGCTGTTTGATGAAGAAGTTCCGGAAGTCCGCCGGTTCGGGAATATGGCGTCCGGGGAAAAGTACGTCGGAAATGAGCCGCAGCGCCTCAATCACCTGATCCAGCTCCGGATGGGACCAGAGCGGGCGATCCGGCAGGTCGGCATCCTCCTGTGAATAGAGAGGAATCAGTTTTTCCGCAGTTTCTTCAATCTGTTTGATCGTATTCATGAAATCACCCTCATTGGAACGACCCACACGCTAGCGGCGGGGCAGGGGGATTAGCAACGCTTTTGCGAAATTATCATCAATATAGTCCTATTAGGCAGCTTGGAGAAAAATCGGGTTTCCATTACAAATTTTACAGAAATTAATAAACGACACTTGCCCGGACTTTGTTAGAACGGTATACGTTAGTCCGATGTAGTTGATTCAAAACGGGGGAAATTATGCTCAGAAAATCTATTGTAACACTGGTGTCGGTTCTGTTTTTCGTACTGTCAGCACAGGCGGAAATGCGGATCTGGTCAGATAAAAAGGGGAATACGGTTGAAGCCGAATTTGTTGCCGTGATCGGAACTAAAGTAGTTCTGAAAAAAACCGACGGCAGTCAGATCAAGGTTCCGATGGACGGGCTGTGCGAAGCGGATAAGGAATACCTCGCCAGCACGATTCCGCCCAAACTGAAGATTACCGTGGATCTCGATAAGGACCGCGATACGGTTGATTCTTATTCGAGCACATACGGCACGTACAACTATGAGCGGAAAGAGGAGACCACCAAATGCGACGTTACTATTGAGAAAACGAGCCGCGAACCGTGCAATCAGCAGTTTGTCGGCAAGGTTTACGTTTTGGGAAAAAGCGAGAAATCGGATCAGCGCGAGGTGATTTCCTATGAGGAGGAAAAATTTTCCTTCGAATACAAAGACACCGTGAGCTTCAAAACCAAGCCGGCGACAGTTCAATATACCCGCAGCAACTACGCCCGGGAGGGCGGAACCCGGTATGAAGGCTATTTCGTTGTCGTTGAAAATTCGGAAGGAAAAGTTGTCGCGATGGAATCAAGTCAGGGAACCTATGAAAAAAATGTCCACAAATTTAAGAAAGCCAAAAAAGGAACCCGGTTTGACGGTGATTTCGATATTTATGCCGATGACGATTAGGCGGATCGCCTGAATTTAAGCTTTAACGGAGCCGGATTGTGAACAATGATCCGGCTTCAATTTTTTGAGGATTTTCAGATGAAGTATATCAGTACGCGCGGGCAGATGGAGCCGGTTGGATTTCAGGATGCGGTGATGACCGGTTTGGCGCCGGATGGGGGGCTTTTACTGCCGGAAGTTTTGCCCGATGTTTCGGATCAACTGGAAAAATGGGCGGCGCTTTCGTACACCGATCTGGCGTTTGAGGTGATCCGCCTCTTTGCAACCGATATTCCGGAAACCGACCTGAAAAAACTGATCGATGATTCCTATTCGACGTTCGACCACCCCGAAGTTGCGCCGTCCGTTGAAGTCGGCGGGTTTTATATTCTTGAGCTGTTTCACGGCCCGACGCTGGCCTTTAAAGATGTGGCGCTCCAGTTTCTCGGCAACCTGTTTGAATACATTCTCGAAAAACGCGGCGGCAAGCTGAACATTCTCGGTGCAACGTCCGGCGATACGGGCAGCGCGGCGATTCACGGCGTGCGCGGAAAACCGAACATCAACATTTTCATTATGCACCCCGCCGGACGCACCAGTCCTTTGCAGGAAAAGCAGATGACCAGCGTGCTGGATTCCAACGTGTTCAATCTGGCGGTCGACGGTACGTTTGACGATTGCCAGAATATTATGAAAACCACCTTTGCCGACGTACCCTTTAAAACGGAGCATTCGCTGGGATCGGTCAATTCGGTCAACTGGGCGCGCGTGCTGGTGCAGACGGTTTATTATTTTTATTCTGCCTTTCAGGTGATGAAAAAGACCGGCGCAAACACCGTTCAATTTTCCGTTCCGACCGGGAATTTCGGCGATATTTTAGCCGGCTATCTCGCGCAGCAAATGGGACTGCCCGTAAGCAAGCTCATTTTGGCGACTAACGAAAATGATATTCTGACCCGCTTTTTTACTACCGGCATTTACAGCAAAGCACAGGCGGTTCCCACCATCAGCCCTTCAATGGATATTCAGGTGGCCAGCAATTTTGAGCGCTACCTCTATTTCAAAGTCGGAAAAGACGCCGCCAAACTCGTCGGGCTCATGAACGACTTTCAGGAAAAAGGCGCCCTGCAAATTGAGCTCAATGAAAACGGCTCGGTTGACGACTTGTTTGCGGCCGGACGCGGCGACACCGCCGCAACGCTCGAAACCATTAAACGCTATAAAGATCAGTTCGGCTATGTGCTCGATCCGCACACCGCCGTCGGTGTTTTTGTTGCGGAAGAGTTCGGTAGGGCGCTTTCGACGAAAGCGCCGCGGACGGATTGTCAATCCGTCCCTACCATCTGTTTAGCCACCGCCCATCCCGCCAAATTCACGCAGGCGATTATCGATGCCACCGGCGAAGCCGTAAACCACCCGACGTTGGACGCGCTGGCCGATGCCGAAACACGGTGCGATTCCATCGCCAACGACGTTGAGTTGGTGAAGCAATACGTGGTTGAGCACATTTGAATGTAAAGCTTTCACTCGTAAATCTGTTCCTGTCGCCGGTGGCGGTGCATATCGCGCTGTCGAGCGCGCGGGTGCGGAAAGTGGAAAACTTTTACCATCAAAAAATCGCCGTCTATTGCCCCGCCGAATTGAAGCCGTTTCTTATCGAAGCACTGGATGACGCCGTCCGTTTTTTCGGTGACGAATGGCCGGCGTATCAGAAACAGATTAAGCGGATTATTTTCGACGACAAACTCGACTCGATTGTGTGGGTTGCGCGCCGCACCATCATTGTCAGCGAGTCGGATCAACTAAGGGTGAAATCGCCGCGCGATCTCGCCGGTTGGCTGGTCTCAGATTTTGAACGCATTAAATTCAGCCATGACCGGAAATGCGCCACGCTCGTTTGGAATAAAAATATCCCCCTGTTTGCGCGCCAGCAGGCACAGTCAAAACGCGCGCAGTTTCTGGCTAAATAAAAACCACCCCGGATCACCGGAGTGGTTTTCGATAGCAGGCTTTATTTAAACTCAGTAAACCCGCAGCCGACGGAGGAACACCGCGATTCCGCCGGCAATGCCCATAAAGGCCAGTGTGCTGGGTTCCGGGATGGCAATGATGCTGCCGGAAGAAGGCGGCCCGCCAAGGGAAGCGCCTGCAACGCCAACTGAATCCAGCAACGCCGGAGAAAGCCCGAGACCATTGTTGTATTCCTGAATTACGAATTCCCAGGTTTCGCCGATTTCAAAAATACCGTTCGGATTTATGCTTTCAGACAGGAGCGGGGTGTTTGCTCCGACGGCATCAATCACAAACGCGTGAGTGAAAACGCCCGGTACGGTGGCATCCGCAATAAACCCGTCATTATTTGAGAGGGTAGTTTCCGGGTCGGCCACATAAACGAGGCCTGTCCAGTCGCGCGTGCTCAGATTGGTGATTTGAATCTGAACTGCGCCGCCGCCGGTGTAGTCCGCCGGGCAGGGGATATGCCCGCCCCAGGGAACTTGAACGGCGCTGATGAGTTCATCCGCCGGGAATCCCATGCCCAGTTCGTGGGTGCCGCCGGTCAGAATGTCCTGTTCCGGGGTTTCGTCAACAATGACCGATATTGGAACGGCCAGAACTGCCGACGCAACTGCGAACACAACTGCCGCCAGCAATAATTTTGCATGTTTCATTTTCTCTCCTTATTTTAGCGGTCCGCTTCTGTCTTTCAGAAGCACGGACAGTTTATGCCCGTAAATACGGAGGAGCGATGGTCAATGGTTTTGAATAGAGGCCAGTTCTTTTGATTCCGACTATCTGTTTTTTTCGGATTGGTTCAGTGCGCGGCGGAGATTGCGGGGGGTGGCGAAACCGCTTCGGCGGGCAATTTCGGGGAGGGGAAGGTTGGTGGCGTTTATCAGGTTCTGTGCATTATTCAGCCGCAGGTTTTTGATGTAGTCGTGAAAGGTGGTTCCGGTGGCATTGTGGAAAAGGGTCGAAAGGTGGCAGGGACTGAGGCCTACGGTTTCGGCAACGCCGGTGAGTGAAAGGCTGCTGTTGCGGTAATGTTCCGTGATGTATTCGATGGCATGGCCGACGGCGGGGTGGTCGGTCTGAATTTCCGCTTGCGCGGGACGGAAGCCGCCGGTTGGGCTGTTTTTGAGCTGTTGTTTCAAAATACGGTTTTCGATGGTGAGTTCCATTTCCCGGAGTGTGCTGTGTACGGTGTTTTTAATCAGGGCGGTGTGTGTTGTTTCGAGCCGGGACCGCAGAACGACTTTTCCAAAGTAGATCAGGGTGCCGTTTATGCAGACACTGCCGACAAAGGCCGTATTCCCTCCCGGACACTGCCACTGGGC